>DATDOQ010000140.1:0-3088 GCA_035293205.1 Bacteroidia bacterium | reverse complement strand
ATTTTCCCGTCAATTTTCCATTATTATTCCAAACAGCCGATTGGCCAACGCTCAGAAAATTGTCGCAAGGTCCTGTACAGTTTGCCATCACGACGGTCATACCGTGATGTTTCGCAATTTCCGGGAAGTGTTTATAAGCTTTTGTCACCCCGTTAGCCGGTTTTGCAACGCTGCTCAGATAAATATCCGCCCCGCTTTTTGCGACAGCCGCTGCATGTTCCGGCAACAAGGATTCGTAACAAATAGCCGGAGCAATTTTGTATCCGTCGATGTTCAATATTACCTGCTCGGTCCCAGGCACAAAATAGGGTAGCTCATCGGTATGCAGATGTTGTTTTGAATAAATAAGCCGCTCTTTGCCCGGCCGAAAAATAAGCATACTTATATGAATTCCGTTTTCGCTTTTTACAGGCATTCCCAAACAAATCGTAATTTTTTCCTTATCGCTGAGCGTCTGGAAAATATCAAACCTGTTATCATGCTGATCACATGCCAGCTGTTTCGCAAGTTTTGGTTCGTAACCAGTGAGTGAAAGTTCCGGAAATACGATCAGTTCCGCGCCGGCTGCAGCTGCCTGTTCCGTCATTCGCAAATGCTTTTGGATGTTCGCGTCTACGTTTCCTGGTGTGGGTTGGAGCTGTGCGAGGGCGAGGAGCATTTTTGAGATAGAATCGGATTAGGCTGACAGACGCTTAAAATTCCAAAATAGCAAATTCCAAATTCCAAAAACAGGCTTCTTTTGGAATTTGAAATTTTCTTTTCTTTTTTTGAAATTTCAGTTTAAAATGCCGCAATTTTATCACTCATATACTTACCACTCGTGAGCTTATGCTTGATCTTCGAAAACGCTTCGATTGTATAATTCACATCGTCCATTGTATGAATGGCTGTAGGAATCAGGCGCAAGATAATTTGTCCTTTCGGAATAACCGGATAAACCACCATTGAACAGAAAATGTTGTAATTCTCGCGCAGGTCGAGGATGAGGTTGGTGGCTTCCGGTATGGAACCGCTGAGGTAAACAGGTGTGACCGGCGATGAAGTGGTGCCGATGTTGAATCCTGCCGAGGTAAGTCCGCCCTGTAGCGCGTTCGTTATCTTCCAGAGATTTTCGCGGAATTCCGGGTGCTTATTCATTAATTCGAGACGCTTGATTGCTCCAACAACCAGCGGCAGCGGCAGCGATTTAGCGAAGATCTGCGAACGCATGTTGTAACGGAGGTATTCCACCACATTTTCCGTGGAAGAAATAAATCCCCCGATCAGCGCGAAAGATTTGGCGAAGGTTCCAAAATAAATATCAATGCCGTCCTGGCAGCCCTGGTGTTCTCCTGTGCCTCCGCCCGTTGGTCCCATTGTTCCGCAGCCGTGCGCGTCGTCCACGAAAAGCCGGAAGTTGTGTTTTTTCTTGAGCGCTACAATTTCTTTCAGCTTTCCCTGATTACCGCTCATGCCAAAAACACCTTCGGTAATAACGAGTATTGCTCCGCCTGTATCTTCCACCAGTTTTGCCGCCCGCTCCAGCTGTTTTTCCAGTCCGGCTACATCGTTGTGCGGATATACAAACCGTTTGCCCATATGCAGACGCACCCCGTCAATGATACACGCATGCGATTCGGCATCGTACACAATCACATCGTGCCGGTCAACAAGGCAATCAATAGCCGAAACCATCGCCTGGTAACCAAAATTGCAAAGGATGGTATCTTCTTTTTTGACCAGTTCGGAAAGACCGGCTTCAAGCTGTTCGTGGTAATTCGAATTGCCCGACATCATGCGCGCGCCCATAGGGGCAGCAAAGCCAAATTGCGCGGCAGCCGCTGTGTCTGTCTTCCGCACTTCCGGGTGATTGGCAAGTCCGAGGTAATTATTAAGGCTCCACACAAGGCGTTCCTTGCCGCGGAAAATCATTTTATTGCTGATCTCGCCTTCCAGCTTTGGAAATGTGAAATAGCCATGTGATTCTTTGGCATGCATTCCAAGCGGACCGCGGTTTTCGCGGATTTTATCGAAAAGGTCTTTCATAGGGTAAAAGGGTGAATAACGGGTACAAAAATACAAAAAAGCCTTGAGTCCTGAGAGGTGATGCTATTAAGCAAATTGCGCACGTCCATTCGTTCCTGATTATTTATTATTTAGTTCAATGCCCGTTCGCTGGTTTTCGGAGAAATGAAAAAACTGTAAACTTGCGCCATGCGAATCCTGGAGCTTACACTTGCCGCGCATGCGCCGGAGGAACTCCGCACGTTTTATTCCCGGCTTGGGTTTCAGGAATTTGAGGCTGCGGGCGGAAGTGATGGTTATGCGATGCAGGTGGGTTATACGCGACTTAATTTTGTGCCGGGCGACCGCAATGCGCGCTATCATTTCGCTTTCAACGTGCGGCCGGATCAGCTGGATGAAATGGTGGAATGGTGCAAACATAACAGGCTTACCCTGCTGCCGGATCCGAAAACAAAAGCGGAAGTTGTGGATTTTCCAGCCTGGCGCGCCAAATCCGTTTATTTCTATGATGCTGCCGGTAACATCGTCGAATTCATCGCCCGGGCAGGAATCGAAAGGGCAGGGAATGCGCCAAAATTTTCAGCGAAATCCTTTACGGGCATAAGCGAGATCGGAATTGTTTGCGATGAGGTTGCAGCCATGCGCGAATGGCTGAGCGCCACACACGGGATCGTTGATTTTACGCGACAGCAAAACACCAATGAATTTTCGGCTATGGGCGATGACGAAGGTTTGCTTCTGCTGGTTCCTGCCGGCAGGAAATGGTTCATGGGAGATTTTGCGGCGGAACGTTTTCCGGTTTCACTGCTGTGCAAACAAGGGGTTAATGAGGTGAAATTAATTCTTCCTTGAAATTAGCCACGGATTACACGGATTAAACGAATTTATTTCTCCTATAATCCGCGTTAATTCGGGTAATCCGCGGCCTATTTCGCCGCTTCTGCCTGGGGAACAACCACAGAATTCCCGATCGGGAGCGTGATAATAAATGTTGCACCCTCGTTGACTCTGCTGCGGGCAGAAATGGCGCCGTTGTGTTTTTCTACAATTTTTTTGCAGAGCGCAAGCCCGATGCCGGTACCCT
>DATDOQ010000139.1:0-3092 GCA_035293205.1 Bacteroidia bacterium | reverse complement strand
CTCAATTCTCTTCCCTCAGTTCAATCGCTCACTCAGCTCTCAAATTCTCTTCCCTCAGCACTCAATTCTCTTCCCTCAGTTCAATCTCTCACTCAGTTCTCAGCACTCAATTCTCTTCCCTCAGTTCAATCTCTCACTCAGTTCTCAGCACTCAATTCTCTTCCCTCAGTTCTCAGCTCTCAGTTCTCTTACGCTCTTTTCAATTCATCAAATTTCACTTCTTCCGCGTCTGCCCATAGACTTTCCAGGTTATAAAACTGCCTGGTGTCCTTCTGGAAAACGTGGACAACGACGTTCACGAAATCTATAAGTATCCAGAGCGCGTTTTGCCATCCTTCGGAGCGATAAGGTCGCTGATGCATTCTTTTTTTCACGGTTTCTTCCACGGAGTCGGCGATCGCTTCAACCTGGATGCTTGAATTTCCTTCACAAATGATAAAATAATCGCACACCGCATTTTCAATGTTCCGTAGATCGAGGCAAACAATGTTTTCACCTTTCTTTTCTAGAATTCCGCTGGCAACTGCCAATGCCAATTCGTATCCTTCGCCGTTGCGTTCCTTTTTGCGGAGTTTCGGTGCATTAGCGCGGACGGCTGGCGGCGTGGATTTTTTTACTGATTTTTTTACCTGGGCGTTTCCGACCGATTTTTTCTTTACAGCCGGTGAGCGGCCTTCATTTTTTGAAGTGGATGTGGATTTTCTCCCGCGGTTTAACCCGGTTTCAGGACGGGCTTTTACGGCAGATTTTTTCACCCGGGTTGTTTTTGCTGTGGAGTTTTTCTTATTTGCCATTCTTTAATCAGTAACGTTATAACCTGCATTTCAGAAAATCCGGCGGGTTCTCTTTTCTCAGTTTTTTAGTGCGCTTTAAGCTTACCTTGGTGCAACAATTTATGTACCTAAACGAGGTACGTGGAATGGCAGACGGGAAAATGGATCATAAATAAATCATCCCACCACCTTTCTTCCATAGCTTCGGTACAAATTTACGACAAAAATGACCGGTCCGCAGGAGCCGCCAAATAACAGTTCAGGGCCGTTATTCATCGGGCACAACATCATCCGTCTTTCGGAAGTGGACTCGACCAATAGTTATGCACTTGGATTGATACGTGGCGCTTCAATGGTGGCGGAAGGCGTCGTGGTAACCGCTTTCCACCAAATGCAGGGGAGGGGACAGAGGGGGAATGCCTGGCACAGCTCGGCCGGCAAAAACATTACCTGCTCAATCATCCTGCGACCCACTTTTCTGGCTGCGACCGCCCAATTCGACCTGACCCGCGCGGTTGCGTTGGGAGTTTCCGATCTGTTGAAAGTCCTGTTGCCGGCTAACACCGTTTCCATAAAATGGCCGAATGATATCATGATCAGCGATGCAGGAATGGCTAAGAAGGCCGGCGGCATCCTGATCGAAAATGTGCTGAATGGCAGCCTGGTTTCCGCGGCGGTTGTTGGTATCGGTCTCAACCTGAACCAAACGGATTTTGTGGGCACCGCTGGCGCCATTTCATTGACACAGCTAACCGGCCGGGATTATTCGTTAAGTCATACCATGCAGGAAATGTTTTCGGCTGTGGAGGCGCGTTATCTTCAGTTGCGGGCAGGGAAGCTTGAAAAAATCCGGGAGGAATATGAAAGCCGGTTGTACCGGAAGGGCATCCAGGCGCGATACACGGATTTCAAAACGATTTTTGACGGGACCATTACTGGTGTGACTGCGGAAGGTAAGCTCGTTGTAGATTGCGCGGGGCAAAAGAGATTGTTTGGTTATAAGGAAATTGGTTTTTTGGGTTAATGATTGTCCACTGCTAAGCCGGGAAAAATTGGAAATCTGATTCCCTGAAATCCCATGGTTTAAAAACCGGAATTTTCCAAAAAAAATATTTTTATTTACGAGCTGGCTACAAATTATAAAACAATATCATATTTAAAATCAAATATTTATAATAAAAAAGATGGAAAAATATGGAATTTAATTCCATGAAATTCCAGAATTTTAAAATGTGGTTTTTCGTCAAAAAAAACATTTTGCATATTAATGTAAAATTATAAAACATAATATATTTAAAATCAAGTAATTAAATAAAATTAAATGGAAAAATATGGAATTGAATTCCAGGAAATTCCATATCTTTGGGGATGATCATCCGGCAGGCAGCAAAGCGTCTGGCTTATTTAGGGCGCAAATTCAAAGCGGTGGCGGTAATGGGTCCGCGGCAATCCGGCAAAACCACGCTGGTGAAGACCGTGTTCGGGGACAAGCCGTATGTCTCGCTTGAAAACCCCGATACACGGAGGTATGCGCTCGATGATCCGCGTTCGTTCCTCGCCGCATTCCCCAAAGGCGCGGTGTTGGATGAAGCGCAACGGGCGCCCGAATTGTTTTCTTACCTCCAGGAGATCCTGGATAATTCCAAAAGAAGCGGATTTTTTATTCTTACCGGCTCCAATAATTTTTTGCTGCAACAGTCGATATCCCAGACGCTCGCGGGAAGAATCGCGCATCTGCATCTTTTGCCTTTTTCGTTGCAGGAATTGGCCAGGGCAAAAAAACTTCCGGTTTCAGACAATGCTTTAATGTTGAAAGGATTTTACCCGCCCGTTTACGTTCAGCGCATCAAACCCGCTGACTGGTGCCCGGAATACATCCGAACCTACGTGGAAAAAGATGTCCGCCAGGTAAAAAATATCGGCGATCTGCTCGTGTTTGAAAAATTCCTTTCGCTTTTAGCGGGCAGGTGCGGGCAGGAGTTGAACCTGACAGCGCTGGGAACTGAAGCCGGGGTTGATACCAAGACAGTTCAATCGTGGATCGGCATTCTCGAAAGCAGCTACATCATTTACCTGCTGCGCCCGCACCATAGGAATTTCAATAAAACGGTGGTAAAAAGACCGAAGCTGTATTTCTACGACACGGCGCTGGTTTGTTCGCTGCTGCGCATCACCCAGGTTTCGCACATCGAAACGCATCCCCTGCGCGGCGCCATTTTTGAAAACATGGTGGTTGTCGAGCTCATCAAACAACGCACAAACGCCGGACTACCCATCAACCTTTTTTACTGGCGCGACAAAACCGGACATGAAGTTGAC
>DATDOQ010000138.1:0-2840 GCA_035293205.1 Bacteroidia bacterium | reverse complement strand
GAATTTTCAATGTGGGCGGAGAAAGGACAGGCTTATAAAAATACGCTCATTGGTCTGGTGGACGAAGATACTGCCGCTTTCAACCTCCTCATGGCAGCTTATGGTCTGACCAAAGGCACCGATGCGGAAAAGACGGCACGTACTACTGCGATCCAGGAAGCTATCAAAAATGCGGCGCAGGTTCCATTCCGCGTCATGGAAACCGTACTTTCATCTATGGAAGTGATCCGGGCAATGGCTGAACATGGGAACCCAAATTCAGTTTCTGATGCAGGGGTTGGCGCATTGGCAGCCCGGTCGGCCGTTTTGGGCGCGTTTCTCAATGTAAAAATCAATGCAGCCGGCCTGACAGATAAGTCATTTGCGGACAGCATTCTTAAAAAAGGAGCTGAAATCCAGGACAAGGCTGTTCGGACCGAGAAAGAAATTCTTGAGATTGTCAATTCAAAAATCGGGTAGAGCCTGGGACAAACCACCTGGAATTATTACCTGGACCGGAAGATTGCTTGCGTAAATTTTATCCAATTATCAATGATTATTTCCCAGTTAACGATTTAGAATTACCGCGTATCGTTTCAACAGCAGTATCCACTTGTCATTTCCAGTTTGCTGTTTGAGTGAAATAACAACTTTTCGGTACAATTTTCGTTTAAAAGAAAGAGAGAAACAGAACCTGAATTATGAATCGTTTGCGAGCCTGGATTGACCGATTGCCACGGCTCAGGGCCTTTATCTATTTCTTCCCGGTGCAGTTGTTGCTGGTGCAGATCAAGAAAAACCCTGTGCTTATTATATTCTGGCTGATGATGTTTGGCTTTATCACCGGCCACATTGCCTCCCGATATGGTGTGTCACTCCTTTTTATGGACCCGGAATTTATCGGGCACGTCAACTTTTTTTCTTATTTTCTGATCGGTTTTGCCTGTGGCGGATTCATTATGGCTTATCAGATCTCCTGTTATGTTTATAATGCTTTCCGGTTTCCGTTTCTTGCAACCTGCAGCCGCCCTTTCCTGCGTTTCTGTGTAAACAATTTCATTATTCCGGCTTTATTTCTTCTCACCTATTTTGTGCTCATCCTCCGGTTTCTTACAAAAGACTCAATTGACGCCTGGCAGATCGCATATGATATCAGCGGATTTATTGCAGGCAACGTTGTATTTATTATCGGATCGCTATTCTACTTTTTCCGCACGAGCAAGAACCTGTCCACGCTATATGGTTTAAACCTGAAGGAAAAGCAGGCCCGCGTGGTGCGCAGGATGATTCTCAGTCGCCACCCGGTGAAAAAAGGCTGGCGGTGGAAAATGATCACGCCGGGAAAAGAAACGCGTGACTGGCATGTTGAAACTTACATCGCCGGCCTCTGGCGTATTCGCCGGACACAGCGTTTTGAGCATTATGACAAGGATCTTCTCAACCGCGTGTTTCTTCAGAATCACTCCAAAGCGGTCATTTTCGAAGTGGTGGTGATTGGTACGTTACTGCTCTTCGGTTATTTCCGGGACATTCCGGAACTTATGATCCCGGCCGGGGCAAGTATTTTCCTGCTGTTTACACTCTACCTCATGTTTACCGGGGTGCTCGCTACCTGGTTCCGTGGCTGGTCCAACACTATCATTGTATTGCTTTTGCTTTTTTTCAATTGGTTTCACCAGTTCGATCCTTTCGAATCCAAAACGAGAGCCTACGGATTAAATTACAATGCTGCCCCGGTAGCCTATAGCAACAACGAGATCGTGCGGCTTGCGAATGATCGGGAAGGACGACAGAACGATTCGCTGAATACCATCATGATGCTGGAGAACTGGAAACAAAGGATTGTGACGGATCCGGTTCAAAAACCAAAAATGGTCATTCTCAGCTGCAGTGGTGGTGGCCTGCGTTCATCCTTATGGACTTTTTACACCATGCAATATCTCGATAGTCTTACAGAGGGAAAATTGCTTGGGCGCACCACGCTTATCTGTGGCTCATCTGGTGGAATGCTGGGGGCTGCATTCATGCGCGAAATCTGGCTGCGCGAACAAATGGGAGAAAATAAGGATCACCTTGATCCATCCTTTCGTGAAAACGTTGCCGCCGATATGCTAAATCCAGTAGCCATGTCGCTGGCCGTTAATGACTGGTTCCTGCCGCTTCACCGGGTTAATTATGGGGGTAATAGTTACGCACGTAACCGCGCTTATGAATTCGAACAACAGTTGTTATCCAATACGAATAACCTGATGGAAAAACGGTTGGGCGATTACAGCCCTGCCGAAAAAGCCGGTATAATTCCCATGATGGTATTTGCTCCGACCATTGTGAATGATGGACGAAAAATGATCATTGCTTCACAGGGTGTTTCTTACCTAGTTCAGCCGCCAAAAAGCAGGAACGTCTATAATAAATCCTACCCGGACGCGGTTGAATTCAGTAAACTTTTTGCCAATCATAACGCCGACAGCGTCCGGTTTTCGAGCGTGCTTCGGATGAACGCGACTTTCCCTTACATCACACCGATCACAACACTTCCAAGCGAACCGGAAATTGAAGTTTTTGACGCGGGCATGCGTGATAATTACGGGATGGATAATGTGCTTCGTTTTCTTTTTACGTTCCGGACATGGATCAACCAGAATACATCCGGCGTGGTGCTGGTCCACACACGCGATAAGAGCAAGCTGAGGCCGGTGGAGGAAAATAAAGGTCAAACAATCTGGGAAGAAATTTCACGCCCAATGGCAAGTTTTTACAACAACCTCTTTTCCGTTCAGGATTATATTCACGATTATACAACCAGTCAGGCTGCATTTTGGTTCGGCGGCCAGCTTGATGTGCTCGACTTTGAGCTGAAC
>DATDOQ010000137.1:0-8454 GCA_035293205.1 Bacteroidia bacterium | reverse complement strand
ATCAATTGGATGCGTCCGGGAATATTTACGATTACAGCGGTATTTCCACCACCGGAAAGGATGATGTTGTGAAGGGCGAGCTGGAGAATTTATGGGATGGTGATTTTGAAACCACGACTATGAAAGGCGGACCGCAATGGTCATTCATGCCTTCAGCCGGAATTGGTTTTGGTTACCAATGGGGCAATGGATTTGCATTGGGCGTTGAGCACCGGACCACCTGGGCGCTGAATGATTTTATTGATGGTGTCAATCACGATTATACAGGCGCGCTCACACCGGATAATGACCTGTATCATTACGATGGGTTTTTTATTCGCTGGACTTTTGGTGGCAGATCTAAATCGAAAACCACTAATAATCCGCCGCCACCACCACCGACGAACCAAACCTATACGCCGCCGCCGCCTACCAACACGGTAGTAACAACACCTCCGCCAAATAATCCGAACCCGGACGGAAATCAGGCGCCGGTTGTGCAGCCTCCCAACGTGCGCTTTACCGCGCCGGGAACTGAACCATACACTACAAATGTGCAGATGCAGCAGCTGGTTGTGCGGATTGACAACGTCAGCTATTCGAGCCAGGTTTCATTGACCATCAATAACCAGCCGAGCAATAATTTCAGCTTCAACCCGAATACGCATACGATGTCGTTCACGCATACGCTGATCCCGGGCAACAATACGTATCGAGTAAACGCATCGAACAGCGCGGGAAGCGCCTCGGATTTGCAGACTATCATTTACAAGCCGCAGAGCACACCTGTGCCCAATCCGCCCATGCCTCCGCAGGTGACCATTACTATGCCGGCTGCCGATCCATTCACCGCAACCACACAGACCATGACCGTTTATGCAACGGTGCTGAATGTAACGGCTTCATCCAACATCCAGGTTCGTCATAACAGTAGTCCTGTGACCAACTTTACTTTTAATCCTTCGAATTCGCAGGTAAGTTTCATGGCGAATCTTCAGAATGGGAACAACCTGTATGAAGTGATCGGAACAAACACGGCCGGAAGCGCTTCGGATGCGGTTACAATTATTTACAACCCTGCGCCGGCCATGCAGCCGCCTGTGGTAACGATCACAACTCCGGGAGTCTGTCCTGCAACCGTGAAATTGAATAACCTCACGATCACCGCTAACATTACAAATGTTACCCTCGCCAGCCAGGTTTCTGTTGTGTTCAACAAAACGCAGATCACCAATTTCAGCTTCACCGCGCATGGAACCTTCGCCACGATCAGTTTCCCGGTTATGCTCGTGCCTGGAATAAATCCATTTACCATTACTGCATCGAATGCCGCCGGTACAAACAGTAAATCCTGCGATGTTACTTTGAATATTACCACAACACCGACTGCGCTTCCACCGGTTGTTACCATTACCAATCCAGGAAGATGTCCGGCTTCTGTGAAAGTGAACAACCTCACGATCACTGCTACTATCACGAACGTAACGATGGCCAGCCAGGTATCCGTGGTGTTTAATAATGTGCAGATCACGAATTTTACTTTTGTGGCGAATAGTTCAGCTTCCGCGACGATTACTTTCCCGGTTGTGCTTTTGCCCGGAATCAATCCGTTTACAGTCACCGGCACCAATTCAGCAGGAACGAACAGCAAATCCTGCGATATTGATTTCAATGTAACAACCCCGCCTCCCGTGCTTCCACCAGTTGTTACGATCACCAATCCGCCGGGTGCCACGCATAGCTCCCAGACACAGGCGTTCGTTTTTATGGCAACGGTGCTGAATGTTGCGGGCCAGAATGAGATCACCTGCCAGTTTAACGGCCGCAACATCACAGGATTTCTATATAACCTGACCACAAAAGTGTTGACATATAACGCAACCCTTGTAAATGGCAATAACACATTTACAGTGAGCGCTTCGAACGCGAATGGAAACGATTCAAAATCCGCGACAGTGGTTTATGTCGTTATTACACCGCCAACCATACCACCGCCAACTGTGAACATCACCGTTCCGGCCGCGAGTCCATTTCCGACGCTTAATACGACGGAAGTTGTTGTTGCAACCGTAATGAATGTGAGCCAGGCAAGCCAGGTCACTGTAATCGGTCCGAATAAATCAGCAATTAATTTCAACTTCAGCGCTACACAGCATACAGTGACTTTCACCACGCCGGCGTTAACTATTGGAAACAATCTTTACACCGTTACTGCAACAAACCCGGCTGGAAGCGCAAATGATTTTGTGACTATCGTCCGAGACCAGCCTTTGCCACCACCCACGGTGAACATAACAACACCCGCGACGAATCCGTTTGCGACGCTGAACGCCACAGTAGTCGTGGTTGCGACGGTAATGAATGTGAGTCAGTCGAGTCAGGTCAACGTTACCGGTCCAAACAATGCAACGGTGAACTTCAATTTCAACGCGGCGCTGCACACGGTGACATTCACCACACCTTCATTATTGGGCGGGAACAACCTGTTCACTGTTACTGCAACCAATAGTGTTGGAAGCGCCAATGATTTTGTTACGATCGTCCGCGATCAGGGCGTGCCGATACCCAAACCGACTGTAAATATTACAGTGCCTGCGGCGAATCCATTCAACACGACTAATACCACGGAAACGGTGGTTGCAACCGTAATGAATGTCAGCAGCTCGAGCCAGGTATCAGTGAAAGGACCGAACAAGCAGGCCATCAACTTTAATTTCAGCGCGACGGCGCATACGGTTACTTTTACAACGCCCACCTTGATTATGGGAAATAACACTTTCACGGTAACTGCTACCAACCAGGCTGGAACCGCGAGCGACAATACTGTAATTAAGCGTATAACGCCACCAACGGGCAACGCGCCGCAGATCGCGCTTGTGAATCCGTCATCCTCAAATTCTGCTTCCCCGGCGAGTTCGATCCCTGTTACCATGCAATTGACAAATGTGAGCAGCGCGTCGCAGATAACTGTTCGCGTAAATAATGTCGTGCAAACAGGATTCACTTTCACTGCGGGCACCGGCCTGCTTGTTTTCACCGCGTCACTTATCCAAGGTGCTAACACGATCGAAGTGACGGCCCAGACAAGCGCAGGAACAGCTACAAAATCGATCACCGTGAACTATGGAACTGCCAAAACCACGGGCGGCGGTAAAGGGTCCAAACCGAAACCAGGCGCTAAAACCACCAAGACCAAATCAGATTCTGCAACCGGCGGGCGGGGTGGAACTAAACCGAAGTGATAGATACAAATTCCAAAAATCAAATTCCAAATTCCAAAAAAATAAATTCCATCTGCCGAAAAGGCGGACCAAAGTGGGTTTGGAATTCTTTTTAATACAGCCGTTTTTTTCCTCCGCGCACCTCCGCGCATTCCTCGTTTTCACCTCAGTGGTTCTCTTTAAAAATATTGCTAATACGTTTAATTTTCCCACACAAGCACAAACATTCCTCCAAACGAAAAAACCTCTGCGACCCTCTGTGCATTCCTCCGTTCGCCTCTGTGTCCCCTTAAAAATATTGCTAAAGCGATAAACTCACCACACAAACTATCGTATCCCTAGCCACTTTTCCTCCGTGCATCCCGTGCATACCTCCCCTTGCCCTCCGTGGTTCTTTTAAAAACATTGCTACAGCAAAATATTAACCACACAAGGTATCGTGTCCCAAACTAATTCCCTCTCTCCTCCCTCCATTCTCCCTTCTCAAGTAAGTCCCAATGCTTTCATCAGATCCTCTCTTTTCCTGACCGAAACAGGAACATGGGAATTATCATTCATCAGCGCGTAGCCGCCATCATGCTTGATGAATTCTTTCAGGTAATCGAGGTTAATGAGATGTGAATGGTGCACGCGAACAAATCCATTCGGCTCCAGCAGCTCTTCGTATTCTTTGAGCGTTTTCGTCACCACGATCTGCCGTTTATCTTTCAGGAAAAATGTCGTGTAATTCCGTTCCGATTCGCAACGCACGATATCGGAAATATTCACCACCTGCACGCGGTCGGAGCTGTTTAGCGCTAGTCTTTTCGCGCTTCCATTTTTTTCCGGGCGCAGATGTTCCGCCAGCAGCCGGAGATTTTCCCCGATCGATTGCTTTTTTTGTTCAGCGGTTGCTTTTTCCACAGCGATGATAAGCTCATCCGGATCGACCGGCTTGAGCAGGTAATCCAGCGCGCTGAATTTGATCGCGCGGATGCCGTAATTATCGAGCCCGGTGGTGAAAATAATATGCGTGCGCGTTTCACCAAGCTTTTCGAGCAACGAAAATCCATCGCCGTCGCCAAGCTGTATATCCAGAAAAACCACATCCGGTTGAATTTCGCGCAGGATTTTTAATCCTTCCGCCATGCTGCCAGCCTCACCGGCCAGCGTAACATCCGTACAATAGCGCTGAAGATCGGCCGCCAGGCTTTCGCGGGCTTCGGGGGAATCGTCGATGATTACTGCGTTTATCATGGGGGTAAAGATAGGGTGGGGGTAAAGAAAGTAAACCTGCGCCAGGAAATAAAAGTGCTACAGTTGTTAAATAGAATTGACGGAATGGCAACGGATTGTCCATTATTGCAAAAGTCAAGATGAGAAAAAAATCTAATCCTGCTCTTGCATTTTTAGTATATTGGTATTCGGCAAAGAGAATTCATCATAATTATTTTCAAAATAAAATGAAACCAAACCACCTCCTGACAATTTTTTGCGCGCTGTTTTTCCTGAACATCAATGCGCAGACATTTACACCTGTGAAACGTGTCGTAATTGAAGAATTGACAGGGACCTGGTGTGGCTGGTGCCCGCGGGGCGCGGTTTACGCAGATTCACTGGCAAATATGTATCCCAACACGACCGAAATAATCGCTGTGCATAACAACAGCAGCGGTATTGAGCCAATGGTGGTTGGCATTTATGATACGGGCGCGACTTCGCTTCCTTTTTTCGGCGGCGGATTTCCTGCCATAGAAGTTGATCGTCTGCTCGCGGATGACCCCACTGATATTTTTACGCACTATTACAACCACATCAATGATTTCGGGCTTGCGGATATTACGGTTACAGTTGTTTATGACACTTCCACCCGGATCGCCACTGTAAATGCAACTGCCCATTTTGCGCAAGCTGTAAACGGAGGTGGTTACAACCTCGCGTTGGTGATCACCGAAGACAGTGTGCATAACAATTCTTCTCCTTATGATCAGGATAATTATTATAGTTTCCAGGCAATGAATATGCCTTTAACCGGGGCGGGTCATAACTGGCAGGCGGAACCGAATCCGGTGCCTGCTGCCGATATGTACTATAATCACGTGGCGCGGACCATCGACGGTACTTATTTGGGAACCAATGGCAGCCTGCCTTCAACTATAGCTGCAGGGGCGATTGAAAATTATTCTTTTACTTACACCGTGCCACTAACTTCTTATCCGGAACAAATGAAGGCGATCATATTGCTGATCAATATAAATACATCCGCAATTATGAATGCCAATCATGCGGGGCTAACATCAAATTTAACGGGTGTTAGTGAGGCGGCACAAAAAAGAAGCGCACATATTTATCCGAATCCTTTAGCTAAAGGAGCAACTTTACAGATTGATAAAATGCTGACTGATGCCTCGCTGGCAGTTTATAATTCTGTTGGAGAATTGGTTCAGCAAGCTGAGAATATCTCAGGGAATACTATCCCGCTAAACAAGGACTTGCCTGGAGGATTGTATTTCATTTGTGTTAAGCAGGATGGTAACACAGTTATGGGGGGTAAATTAATAATCAGCAACTGAACAAAATTAGTTTGAAGACCGAAGAAATGATCAATATTTGTCTCGGTTTTGCCGCTGATAAGGAGTATAAATTTTTGAGACTGTCAGGAAGAAAGCCGTGAATAAAAAAATAGTCATAGCCGGCGGTAACGGATTTATAGGAAAGTATCTTGCCAGGCAATTTAAGGACACTGGTTATGAGGTATTCATTATTTCCAGGCAGAAAGAAAATATTCAATGGCATGATCAATCAGGGATCATCAGCGCGCTTGAAAATTCGGAATTGTTAATTAACCTGGCGGGTAAATCTGTTGACTGCAGGTACAACGAAAAGAATAAAACTGAAATTTTAAGGTCAAGAACGGAAACAACGAAAACCCTCGGTGAGGCAATTTTAAAATGCATCAACCCGCCTGAACTTTGGCTTAACGCAAGCACAGCAACAATCTACCGTCACGCCGAAGACAGGCCGATGACCGAAAGCAGAGGCGAGATCGGCAAGGGCTTTTCCGTAGATGTGGCTACCAGCTGGGAGAATTCCTTTTTCTCTTTTCAACTTCCGCATACAAGACAAATTGCAATGCGAATGGCAATCGTGCTTGGGAAAGACGGAGGAGCGATGAAGCCTTTAAAAAAGCTTGTTCATTTTGGTTTAGGCGGCAAACAGGGGAGCGGCAGGCAGATGGTCAGTTGGTTACACATCGAAGATTTATTCAATCTCATCTTGTTTTTTCAATCCCATAAAGAATTGAAAGGAGTTTTCAATTGCGCGGCTCCAAATCCGATCGATAACAATACACTGATGAGGACTTTCAGGCAAAAGCTGAATGTGAAAATCGGGTTGCCTTCCCCGGCCTGGTTTCTTGCAATCGGAGCCGTAATTATTAGAACGGAAACTGAGCTCATTTTGAAAAGTCGCTGGGTTGTGCCTGAAAAGCTGCTTGAATCCGGATATATATTCAAGTATTCGACGATAGAAGAGGCGCTTCAGAATATTCTTGAGAATGGTGACGATAAATCACTGATCGCCGCCGTGTCTAGAGATGAAGATTTCGAAGTAGGGAGGCCAAGCAAAAAATTTAAATCATGAATTACCAGGACTATCTGGAAATAAGATCTGACAAGCGTTTTGGAAGACCTTGCATCAAAGGCACCCGGATTTCTGTTTATGACGTTTTGAACTGGCTTGCAAATGGTATGAGCAAGCAGGAAATTATGGCCGATTTCCAGGAATTGACCGAAGAAATGATCAATGCGTGTCTCGGTTTTGCCGCTGATAAGGAGCGTAAATTATAAGATTGTGTGAAAAATTATTACCTTTCTGATATGTTATCAGGGAAAGATATTGAGAATAAACTTCAACAAATAAAACCTGTACTTACGGACAAGTTTTATGTTAAAACGATTGGTTATTTCGGTTCCTATGCAAATGGCAGTCAGACTGAAAGCAGCGATCTGGATTTGCTGGTTGAATTTTCAAGACCGGTTGGGTGGGAGTTTTTTACTTTGGAAAAATATTTAGAGCAGGCATTCGGGCTGTCCGTGGATTTAGTAACACGGAATTCATTAAAAGATCGCATCAAAGACAATATACTTAAACAAGTCCGATACGTTTGATACCCAGCGAAAGAGACCCGGTTCTTTATCTTGAAGATATTGTACTAAGTATGGAACGGGTACAGGAATATATTTCAGGACAAGATTTTCAACATTTCAGGCTGGACTACAAGACAGTTGACGCTGTGGTAAGAAATTTTGAAATTATTGGGGAAGCCGTTAAGAATTTACCGCGGCCACTTAAAGAAAAATATCCTCACGTTCCCTGGGAAGAAATGTACCGGTTGAGAAACCGGATAATCCATGAGTATTTTGGTATTGATTATGAAATTCTATGGGATATAGCATCCCGACATTTACTGGGGAACCACCAAGACTTATCTGAAATATTAAAACAAGAGCGCCAAAAATAGCTAATGTACTGGTGGTAACAACCAAGGGTTTGTTGATTTCTAAAGTTAGCCGAACCACTTAATCACTCAACCCGTATCCGCACCGTTTCCCGCGCCACCAGCTTCCCAATCGCCTCCAATTCCAACCCGGATTTCCTCGCTTCAGCTTTAAACTTTTCCTCAAAACCATTTTCCACCGCCACAAGCAGCCCGCCGCTTGTTTGCGGATCGCAGAGGATGGCAAGACTGTTCACTTCAATGCCCTCAATACCTTGCCAGTAGCCGCTCCAGTTGCGGGTGGTCGCGCCGGGCATACAGTTCTGTGTGATGTATTTTTCCAGGTTCGGTAACACCGGAATTTTGCTGAAAATAATTTCCGCTGATAAATTGCTCCCGTCGATCATTTCTCCAAGATGGCCGAGTAATCCGAATCCGGTGATGTCAGTCATTGCCCTGACGTAAGGCAATTTGCCAAAATCTTCGCCAGCTTTGTTCAATAGTAACATTGTTTCAATGGCCGGCCGCAGATCATTATCTTCAATTTTGCCAAGTTTCTGCGCGGTTGTTAGAATTCCAACTCCCAAAGGTTTTGTAAGAAAAAGCGAACATCCCGCAATTGCGGTTGAATTCTGTTTCAGGTTTTTTATTTCCACTTCACCGGTGACAGCGAGGCCAAAAACCGGTTCCGGATTTTCAATGGTATGTCCGCCTGCCAACGGGATCCCTGCTTCCGCGCAAACAGTGCGCGCGCCATCCAAAACTTTCGCCGCTACA
>DATDOQ010000136.1:0-2072 GCA_035293205.1 Bacteroidia bacterium | reverse complement strand
ATCGGGCGTGGACATCAAAATCGTCAACGTCGGCATCGCTGGCCAGCATATCAAAAGCCTGCAGCATCGCGGCATGAAAACGCGTCGTAGCATCGACGAGGAAATCAGCCAGAAAGATATTGATGAGCTGATCGATGACATGTACCGGCTTGTCATGTCGCCAGGCGAGGAGATCATCCATGTGATTCCCCAGGAATACATTGTGGACAACGAGGTCGGAATTAAAAACCCGATTGGTATGGCCGGAACACGCCTCGAAGCCAATTTTCATATCATCACAGGTCAGGTTGCCGCTGCAAAAAACATTTACAAATGCGTGAACAAAGCCGGACTGGAAGTCACCGAGCTGACACTTGAACCGTTGGCTTCGGCGGATGCTGTTTTAAGCGACGAAGAAAAAGAAGCGGGTGTGGTGCTTGTTGACATTGGAGGTGGTACGACGGATGTTGCGATTTTTCATGACGGAATCATTCGTCACACAGCCGTCATTCCTTTTGGTGGAAATATCATCACTGAAGACATAAAAGAAGGCTGCAGCATTATTAAAACACAGGCCGAGCTGCTGAAGGTCAAATTCGGTTCCTCCCTTGCGAGCGAAAACCAGGAAAACGAAATTGTTTCGATTCCGGGTTTGCGCGGACGTCCGCACAAGGAAATATCTGTAAAAAATCTGGCGAATATTATCCAGGCGCGGATGGAAGAAATTATGGAGCATGTTTATTTCGAGATCAGGAATTCCGGATTTGAAAAAAAGCTCATTGCAGGTATTGTGGTGACAGGCGGCGGCGCGCAGCTGAAACACATCACGCAGCTGATGGAATATGTGACAGGAATGGATACGCGGGTCGGTTATCCAAACGAGCATCTCGCAAAAAGCAGTGAAGAAGTGACCAGCCCGATGTACGCGACCGGTGTCGGACTCGTCATGCGCGGCTTGCTTCAGTTCCAGAAGCAAAAAGCTTCGGAAGATAAAAGCAAGGTCCAGAACCATTCACAAAAAACCAAAGGAAACTGGTTCGACCAGATTTTCAGCAAGGGAAAACAATGGTTTGAAGAGGATCCCGGCGCCTGAAAATTTCGTGGAAATGAACAATTAAGGGTTTATAAGTTGTTCTGCTTATGTGTCTCTGACTTTTTCAGTTGAAGTAATTTTCAACGATTTTTTATTCCAGTGCAATGGTTAACTACAACATTTTTGACGAAACCGCCGACGGCCAGAAACGCGAAAGCAGCGAGCAGGAAAATAAATCTGCGAAAACGGAAGCCGATCCGCTGGGAATTGCAGGCGGCACCAATGCGGCTGAACCGCAAAATAAAAACGTTACTAACAAATCTGAAGTGGCCATGAAATTCGATCTTCCGGAACATTCATCGATCATCAAGGTGATTGGTGTAGGTGGTGGTGGCAGCAACGCTGTCAATCACATGTATCGCCAGGGAATCAACGGCGTCGATTTTGTTGTTTGCAATACCGACAAGCAGGCGCTTGACATGAGCCCCGTCCCGTTTAAAATTGTGCTCGGTACAACGCTCACCGAAGGACGCGGAGCAGGTTCACTTCCTGAAGTCGGCCGGAACGCCGCCATAGAAAATATCGAAGATATCCGTTCAATCCTTTCGAATAATACAAAAATGGTTTTCATCACTGCTGGTCTCGGCGGTGGCACTGGAACCGGCGCGGCGCCAATCATTGCAGGAATCGCGCGCGAAATGGGAATTCTTACTGTAGGCATTGTTACCATCCCGTTTCTATTCGAAGGAAAAAAACGCCGCCAGCAGGCTGAAGAGGGTCTCGATCAGTTAAAGCAAAATGTGGATACGCTGCTCGTGATCTGCAACGACAAGCTGCGCGAAATGTACGGCAACCTGAAGCTGAGCGATGCATTTGCGCATGCAGATGATGTGCTTGCCATTGCGGCGAAAAGCATCGCGGAAGTTATCAGCCTCACACAACAGATCAATGTGGACTTTGCAGACATCTGTACGGTGATGCGGAACAGTGGTGTCGCGATCATGGGTTCAGCTGTGACATCCGGGGAAAACCGGTCAATCCGCGCAGTTGAATGTGCCCT
>DATDOQ010000135.1:0-3465 GCA_035293205.1 Bacteroidia bacterium | reverse complement strand
GATTACGGTGAACGGTATTACGACCGACGTATCGATGGCGGTCCCTGAAAGCTGAACCAGCGTAGTGGATTGCGGGCCCACTGTAAGCGAACTTGTCGTGCTGCACATTGAATTACCGGAGTTATCCATTCGCACGACGTAAAATGAATAAATATCGGATGTATCATGTGCAAACATTTTCACTCCCGCGGCAATATATCCGGATTCACACAGCTCTATATCATGAAAAAGTGTGTTGAGACCAAATGAAGTTGTGTTAACCAGGTTTCCCGAAGAATCTGTTTTGACAAACAGCGCATGATAAGCCGTTGTGCCATAAATGCCGGATATTGCCATGTTTTTGTCTTCATCCTCAATTGCACGTGTAAAGAGAACAGGATCATTCGGCAAGCCATAAATTTTTGCCCAGTTCAGTGCCCCCGACGGATCAAATTTCATTAGAAATCCGGAAGAATTACTATTATTCACCGGCGCATAATGTCCGGAAAGCATTATCTGGCCAGTTGAAGTAATGTCAATGGCTGGTGCGATGAGCATTTGCGGTGAATCGATATGCTCCGCCCAGATCACGAAGCCATTTGTATCCAGCTTTGCCAGAAGAACCCCATTGCCTAATGTGGAGTCAACCGCAATTCCTGCCGCATAAAGCGCTCCGGAATATTCTTCCACCCACATGAAATCATGTTGCAAATTGATGCCGAAATCATAAATTTTGGACCAGATCACATTGCCGTTCTGGTCTATTTTAATCATAAACGGCTGAAAAGTGCTTATTGTAACTGTATTTCCGCAGATCACATAACAGCTATCGCTGGTTTCAATAATGCGGCGTGGCACATCAACATTTCCGAGGTCATACGCATTGGCCCATTGCACATTGCCGGCCGCATCGGTTTTTATAATAATGAATTCCGCATTTGCATTATCGGCGGTCGCTATAATCAGACCGTTGTCAAATGTTTCGCAAACGTCGGCAATGCCCTCGTTCGGCTGATTACCATAGGTATGTGTAAAAATTGTATCTCCGGCAGAATTAATCCGCAGCAGGTAGCCATCCGCATAGCCAATGCCGAAGCTACCTGTGAGACCATAGACAAAAACATCACCGGTACGGGAAGCTGCAATTCCATAAAGCTGTTCAAAATTAACGCCGCCATACACTTTTTCCCAGGTGAACTGCGCGCTTGCGGTACCAGAAATAAGGAGAAAAAAAAGTGTGGCTGTTTTTTTCATGGGGTATTTTTTAGCACTGTTTCAAAAATAGAAAAATGCTTTGCCTGTAATACGTATTTGGAAAAGAAGCACGGGAAATCATCCGCTATTTTTAGGTTCTTATGGAGCGGTCAAAACACAAACGTCAAAGAAATTTTCAAGGTCAGATTATCATTTGGGTTTTCAAAAGCATATGCCCCATAACGCCATAACGCCCCGATACCGAAACCGTTAAAGCCAAAGCGAAGAACGTTATTCAGTTCCACCCCACTTTCATAATAACCTTCGTCCATTGTCTTGTACTCTATTCCTGCATGATTTTCCGGATGGTCCAACTCGCCCACACCTGCGGAAGTGCGGAGTACAACTTCAGGACGGTATTTTTTCCCAATATGCAAAATGATGCGATGCGCATAAAAGACCGACAGATAACGCGAACTTAAAAACTCATTCACGCCCATTGTTTCAAATGTATTTCGCACGGAAACCATCCACTCGCGCGCAGTTCCCCTGCCGGAATACAGCAAGCCCGCAGGCATTTCTCCCCAGGTTCGTCCGGCCATGATCACCAGTTCCGGTTCGCCAAACGGGAAATGGCGGATCTTCCACTCGAGTCGAAATTGCGCGCGGTCGAAATCAAGGCCTTTTATTCCGTGACTGAATTCTCCTAAAAGAACCGGCCATCGGCTGGGAGCGATCAATGAACGCTGGCCCAAAACCATTCCGTACCGTTCGCGAAAAGCGTACCGGATGGAAAAGCCTGCTTCCGTGAATTCATAAGCGGTCAGATGTACAGCTGCATCCTCCTGGAATAATACATACCGGTAATCCGAGTTCGTTCTGCGATATTCCTGCGCAGCGAAAAAATCCAGCTGTGTATGCCTGCCTGCGCGAAATTTAATTCCCGCATCGGCGCGCTCAACGTCATCAAACAACCGGCGAAAAAGTAAACGATACGATTCCGTGCCCGTGATCCTTCCCTGTAGTCGGTTTTGGGTTTGTCCCACTTCCGCCACATCGTGGATCCAGGAAGCATAACCTGTGAGCCCGATCCGTTTATAAAGAAACAGGCTTCCATCGGTTCCGTATTTCACCTGGCGATCGCGAAAACCATAAGCGATATATCCGCCAATCTCGAACCTGTCCGAAATATCATCGTTGGTATGAATGCCGAATCCCGCGCGGATGCCTTCGAAATAATTATAGCTGATGAGGCGGTTCATGTCTATATCAATGGGTCCGATTTTTTGACGGCCGCGCACAGCGGAAGCGATCGCCTTGAGCTTGCGGTCTAAATTGAACTTTTCACCGATGCTGTCCATGCGCCGGTATGTGGTAATTTCTTTTTGCGTCAGCTGTGTCACACGCTTCTCCACCCAGAAAGCTGAATCGTGCGCGCCAAAAGCATGTTCGATATTCAATTCGGTATCAGAAAAATCATTCCGGCGCAGGATCGTGTCGAATGTATAATTCGAAAAATAACTTCTGCAAACGAGCCGCATCCGCCGCGCGCTGCTGTCGAATTTCGCCGGATTATTTTTGAACTCCAGTTTCCCTTTGCTGATCGCGATCCGGTTGTTGTACCATTCTGTGCTGAACTGCGTCGGAATCCAATGCGTGCTGTCGGCCTGCACATATCGTTGCGTGATCGTCACCATCATGCCGGCCTCGGGATCCACCGGCGCCGCCGTTACGTCGCGGATGGCATAACCGCGGCTGCTGATGTGGAGCTTTCCTTTCAGTCCGTTGAACGAGCTTCCTTTTTTTGGTTCAAAATGGATAATGAATAAAGTGTCTTCATTTTCAAAAATGCTGTCGAGAAGCAAATATTGATACTGACTGAGCGCATTGGGCGCAAGCGGACTCAGGAATTGCCGGTCAAGCATTGTAAACTCATCCTGGTAAAAAGAGACCGATTGCAATTGTGTAGCTAATAGCGTGAGCGATGGCTGTTGAAACCCGGAAACCCGCGATGCGATGATCGTCTCCTGCCGCAATGGTTTTTTCCACCGGATATCGCTGACGGATTCGGATAAAAAAAGATATTGTTCGTTCAACAGCGAATCCAACCTTGTCGCAGGGATTTTGTTTTGATTTGGGTTCAGCGTAGTATCTGCCGGCGCTTCGACCGTTGCAAATGTTTTGGTGTAACCTGAACACGTATAGACCCCAAGATTTTCCGGATCGTGCGCAGCGCGTGCGTCAGAAGCAGCGCGGATGATCCGTAAAGCCGGATCGCCGGCGGTCGCAGTG
>DATDOQ010000134.1:0-3199 GCA_035293205.1 Bacteroidia bacterium | reverse complement strand
CATCATTGTCATCCGTATTCAAACCGGCGCAATCAATACAGGTCAGACCTTTTTCAGTCATCTTCCAGCGGCGGTCGGCCATGTGCGGGTCGAACGCATTTTGAATATTATCAACATCCGAGAGCATATCGCGTGTGGAAGGATGGAGGTAAACCACGGTATTCTCCGGGATGCGCAATTCAGCGACCACCTGCTGCGCGCGCCACATGGAACTTTCCTTCAGGGCGAAATAATTGGGTAATGTGATTAGACTGTCAGTTACCGTTGCCGGAAATCGGATGAGCCGGGCATTCGCGACAGCCTCCTGGCGTGAATTGCCGCGCGCTGATTTGAAAAGCACCAGCTCAGCGTTGCCGGAATTGGATTTCACAATGGTAAAATCCGCGTAACCCAGCTTCAGATCTTCGCCATTGATGCTGACCGCGCGCCATCTATCGATCACATCGTGTCTCCGGTTCCAGCGGGAACGGTAACCGATGTTTTCCATGTCCCTGTCAATATTGACTTTTACGTACAGCGTGTCCTTTGCGGGCAGTACAATAGTTTCCGAAACCGAGCCGCCATCCGCAAAATTCCCGGCTGCGTTTACCATCGAATAACTGCCGGTTACAATTCCGCAGATCCACAGGATCAAAGCTGTCATAACAATTGGCCGGTCGGGTTTGTCAATTCTGAAAAGAATCCGGAGGCCTTTGTAAATCATCATCATGATCGGAATTCCGAACACGAGCAGGATCGACGCGATCGCGAGCCCATGATTAAATCCGTTTGAAAATAAGTTCCTGAAAGAGGCGCTGAGAAATTCTGGTCCGAAATCGCTCAGTGAAAATGTGGAGGTGAGCAGTCCAACAAGGAACAGAATTCCGAAAACCACCATCAGGAAAGCGAAAAACCGCAATGCGCCCCGGAAGAGATCGTGAATAATATCGGGTGAGCTTCCTCTTTTCCGCGACCACCGCGCTCGGTCCCGCCATTTGTTTCCGAATTGTTTTGCATCATCTCCGAAATCTTCCACGCGTTTTTTTACGCCTTCAAATTCTTCCCGGATTGTTTTGCGGATGTTGTTGACATCAACCGGTTCACCGCGCATTTCAAGCTTTTCAGTCGTGGTGTTTGCTTTCGGAATAATGATCAGCAACAGGATATAAAACAGGATGCCGGAACCGAAAAGAAAAAACACTGCAACAAACGCGATCCGGATCCAGACGGGGTCAACGTCGAAATAATAGCCGAGCCCGGAGCAGACGCCGCCAACGATTTTATCATCGGGGTCTCTGTACAATCGCCGGTACGTACGATGCGTGCGCTGCTGTTCGTCTCTGTCTTCCTGTTTTTCTTCCGCCGCGTTTTCAGCAAATTCGCCGGGCTCTCCCATTTGCGCGATCACATGATCCACGTCGGCCATCACGATCACCTGCTTGGAATCGCTGATGCGCTGGCTGAAAATTTCAGCAATGCGGGCTTCAATATCGGCCATGATCTCATCGCGCCCTTCTTCAGCGCTGAAGCTGTACCGCACTTTATTGAGGTAAGCCTGCAATTTTTCATAAGCATCTTCTTCAATGTAAAAAATGATGCCGCTGATATTCGAAGTGATGGTCTTGTTCATCGTTACGTTGGATTGTTGTTGGATTTTTTCCGGGTTACTTCTGCCACTGAACGCACAAGCTCATCCCAGGTGGATTCCAGCTCGCGCAGAAAATTTTCGCCGTGTTCCGTCAGGCGGTAATATTTCCGGGGCGGACCGGAAGTTGATTCTTCCCAGCGATAGGTGAGCAGGTTCATGTTTTTCAGCCGGGTGAGCAGGGGATAGAGTGTGCCTTCCACCACCACCAGCTTCGCGCTTTTCATCCTGCCGATTATTTCCGTCGGGTAAGCGTCGCCTTCGGAAAGAATAGAAAGGATGCAGAATTCCAGCACTCCTTTTCGCATCTGCGCCTTATTATTTTCAATGTTCATCTGCATCGCTCAGTTGCCTTTTTCTGTGATTCTTTACTTTACAAAGCAAAGATATAGTTATAATTAGGTACTATGCAAGGCAAGGTACTATAAATAATTATAAAAGACTATAAATCAGTCATATAAAATTTATTTAATATTTGATTTGGAGTAAAATTGAATTGACGAAAAAAGAATCGGGATAGAAAAACCAATCGACGGCTGCAAAAACCGGACGAAGGAAATTCCGGTTTATTGGTTGGATTTACAGCTACTTTTGTCGCAAACATTTTTGACTTATGAGTTTTGCGGAACAGCTGGACAATTTATTAACGCTGAATGGCCTTGTCAGTTTGCTTACACTCACGCTGCTGGAGATCGTTCTCGGAATCGACAATATTATTTTTATTTCCATCATCGCGGGGAAAGTGCAATCGCCGGAAGATCGCAAGAAAGCGAGAAGCATCGGGTTATTGCTGGCGTTGCTGATGCGTATTGCGCTGCTTTTCGGAATTACTTGGATTATCGGACTGACAAAGCCGATTTTTGAATTGACGGGCCTCATCTCATTTTTCCAGGGGATGGGACTTGAACATCCGGTCGAAGCTGCCAAGGTGACCGGACGTGATCTCATCCTGTTCTGCGGCGGTGTTTTCCTTCTTGCAAAAACCACATCGGAAATTCATGAGAAAATCGACATGGCGGATGATACGGACGAAGAAAAAAAGCTGAATATCGCAACCGTTTCTTCCGTTATCATGCAGATCGTTTTTATTGACATTATCTTTTCCTTCGACTCAATTCTCACGGCAGTAGGCATTGTGAACGAGGTCCTGATCATGATTGCCGCGGTAGTGGTTTCAATGGCGATCATGATGATCTTTTCAGGAAAAGTCGCCCGTTTTATCGACGAGCATCCCACCGTTAAAATGCTGGCCCTTGCATTCCTTCTGATGATCGGCTTCCTGCTGATCCTCGAATCTTTCGATATCCATGTTCCAAAGCCATATGTTTATTCGTCCATGGCGTTCGCATTCCTGGTGGAACTTTTAAACATGCGCTTGCGGAAACGTTCGGCGGCAAGAAGAACCGCAAAAAAATCACAGCAGTCTCAGGAAAATTTAAATTGATTTTTTTAGCGCTGATCTTAAAGGATTGGCTCGGGCGGACCGGGAAATTTCGGCTGCGTGTTCAGGAGGTAAATATCCAAAACAGCTTTTACCCGCGCGAAATATTCACGCACTGTTGTTTTTAAGGAATA
>DATDOQ010000133.1:0-6489 GCA_035293205.1 Bacteroidia bacterium | reverse complement strand
GCTTCAATGAAAAAGATGATTTCTTCCGCTATATTTTTCGTCTGATCCCCCACTCTTTCGAGCTTACGGATGATGGAGAGTGCATTCAGGTAATGCTTCGGGTCCGGCCGGTTTTCCGCAATAGATTTGAGCGTCAGCCGCGCCGCTTCCTTATTGATCTCGTCCAATGTGTCGTCTTTGAAAAACACCTTTCGCGCGAGGGCGGTGTCTTCTTTCAGCAGCGCAAACATGGTATCGTCCACCATGGAAATGGCGATCTGATACATTTCCTCCACACGGTATTCCGCAAGCAATTCACCCCTGAACGGATGATCTACATCGAGGACATAACGCGCGATGCCTTCCACGTTATCGCCGATACGTTCCAGGTTGCTGTTGATCTTCAGCGTGGCGAGCACAAAACGGAGGTCTACGGCAACGGGCTGAAAAAGCGCGAGAATATTTTCGCAATCGCGGTCAATTTTCAGCTCGATGGCATTCACGATCCGTTCATTTTCGATCACCTCGCGCGCAAGATCACGGTCAAACCCGAACAGCGCGTCGCGTGATTTGGCGATCTGCGTGCGCGTTACGCGCTGCATCTCGATGAGCTCTTCCCTGAGCCGGTGGATTTCTGTATCTAAATGAGACATGGTGATGGTCTTTTAGTCCGCTTTATTTAAAAACATTTTTTACTATCCGAAACGGCCGGTGATGTAATTTTGCGTCCGTGTCTGCTGCGGATTGGTGAATATCTCGTTTGTCGGTCCGTATTCAATAAGCGAGCCCATGTAGAAGAAACCCGTATAATCGCTTACACGGCCGGCCTGCTGCATGTTGTGTGTTACAATGATGATCGTGTATTTTTCTTTCAGCTGATAGATCAGTTCCTCGATTTTTGCAGTTGAGATCGGATCAAGGGACGAAGCTGGCTCATCCATCAGCACGACGGACGGCTGTGTGGCGAGCGCGCGCGCAATGCAAAGCCGCTGCTGCTGGCCACCAGATAATGCAAGCGCGGATTTTTTCAGGGAATCCTTCACTTCTTCCCAGAGTGCCGAGGCTTTCAGCGATGTTTCCACCGTCTGATCGAGCGTGGCTTTATCGTTGATGCCCTGGATGCGCAAGCCATAAACCACATTTTCATAAATGTTTTTCGGAAATGGATTTGGCTTTTGAAAAACCATTCCAACTTTTTTCCGCAGCTCCTCCACGCGCACCCGCCGGTCGTAAATATCCTGCCCGTCGATCAGCACATCACCTTCTTTCCGGAAACCCACGATGTAATCGTTCATCCGGTTCAGCACACGAAGAAAAGTTGATTTTCCACAACCGGAAGGACCTATGAACGCGGTAACGGTATTGGGTGCAATATCCATATTCACGCCTTTTAAGACGTGGTTATCGCCATAAAAAGCGTTGACATTTTTCGTATATATTTTATAATTCATCCGTAAGGCACTGTCAATTTACCATTTTACTTTTTTCTGCCAGTGTGTGCGAAGGTATAGCGCAATTCCATTCATTAAAAACGTTACTGCAAGCAGGATCAGGATTCCCGCCGCGGCGTTGATCAGAAATTCTTTTTGCGGTCTTGAAACCCAGTTGAAGATCTGGATCGGCAGCACGGTGAAATCATCCAGCGGGGATTTCGGAACACGGTCGATGTAAGCCAGCGCGCCAATGACGATCAGCGGCGCAGTTTCACCGATCGCACGCGATAAGGCAAGAATGACGCCGGTCACAATTCCACCAGCGGATGCGGGCAGCACCTGGTACCAGACGGTTTGCCATTTGCTTGCGCCCAGACCAAAAGAGGCTTCCCGGAGTGATTTGGGAACAGCTTTGATGGCTTCGCGCGTGGCGACAATGATAACAGGAAGAATGAGCAATGCGAGCGTTGCGCTTCCGGCAAGCAGGCTTCCGCCAAGTCCCATGATCCGTCCGAATATTTCCAGACCAAGCAAACCATAAATGATCGAAGGGACACCTGCAAGATTCGCAATGTTCACTTCCACAATGGAACCCATCCGGTTTTGCTTTCCATATTCTTCGAGGTAAATTCCGGCGGCAATTCCCAATGGTATTGCAATAATTGCTGTGAGTAAAAGAACCCAGGCGGTTCCGACAAGCGCCGGCAGAATTCCCGCTTTTTCCGGATGGCGTGAAGGTCCTTCGACAATAAAATCCCAGTTTATCCTTGCAAATCCTTCGTTGAAAATATCTACCAGGAAAATACAGAGCATCAGCAATCCGAAGAGTGTGCATAACACCCCGAACCATCTGAAGGCTTCATCCGTCAGTCTGTTCCGGAAGGACCTATTCATATTTTTGCTGGAAACGTTTTTTGATGCGTATGCTGATATTATTCAGGATCAGTGTGAATACAAAAAGAGTGATGCCGGCTGCGAAAATCGTCTGGTATTCCGGCGTGCCACGGGCAACATCGCCCATGCTCACCTGAACGATGTACGTGGTGATGGTTTCGATGGGAACTGTTGGATCGAATGTCAGCCGCGGCTGCTGGCCTGCAGCGATCGCAACGATCATCGTCTCACCCACAGCGCGCGAAACGGCAAGAATAACTGAAACAATAATTCCGGAAGAAGCTGCAGGAACCAGTACACGAAAAGCCGTCTGGAAACGTGTTGAGCCCATTCCGTAAGAGGCATCGCGTAACGAACGCGGTACGGCGTATAAGGCATCTTCACTCAGTGAAGAGATCATCGGAATGATCATGATGCCCATGACAATTCCTGCTGATAAAGCATTGAATCCTGCCATCTCCGGATAGATCTGCTGCAGCCAAGGCGTGACTTCCGTCAAAGCAAAATAACCATAAACGACTGTCGGCACAGCGGCGAGAATTTCGAGCAACGGCTTAACAATATTCCGGAAAGATGGCGGTGCGTATTCATTCAGATAAATCGCGATCGTCAGTCCGATCGGCAACGCAATAATTATTGCAATCAGCGTGGTGAGCAGTGTGCCTGATACAAGGGGCATGATGCCGTAATGCTTGTCAGCAAACAGCGGAGTCCATTGCGTATCGGTGAGAAAATCAATCAGGGAAACATGGCGGAAAAATCCGAAAGACTCGGACAGCAGCACCCAGATAATTCCCACGGTGGTGAGAATGGTAAGAATTGCCGCTGTTGCGAGAAGACCTTCAATGAATTTTTCCTTTTTGTACACGAGGGTGTAAAAATAGCTATCTCCGGAAATTTCCGGAGACAGCGTTACTTAACATGTTAACCAAAAAATTATTGCAGACCGGAAACGAAGGCCTGGAACTTTTCTTTTTCCGTTTTTGTTTCGTCTTCACTCAGCGGAACATAACCAACCTCCTCCGACAATTTCGCAGCCTGATCGAGGTAATATTCCGTGAAAGCAACAACTTCCGGTCGTTTTACAGCAGACGAGCTGACGTAGATGAACAACGGCCGGCCGAGTGGCGTGTACGATTTGTTCTTCACCGTTTCTACCGATGGGAGTACAGGACCATTCCCACTATTTACTGCTACAAGCTTTAATTTGTCCTTGTTTGATGCAAAATAAGCAAGTCCAAAAAATCCGAGCGCATATTTATCTCCTGCAATACCCTGCACGAGCACGTTATCGTCTTCGCTCGCTGTATAATCGCCGCGGCTCGCTTTGGATATTCCCACAATTGCTTCCGTGAAATAATCGAATGTTCCGCTTTGCGATCCCGCGCCAAAAAGATGGATCTCCTGATCAGGCCAACCATTGCGGACCTGGCTCCACTTCGTGATTTTTCCCTGCGCCGCAGGTTCCCAGAGCATTTTGAGCTCGGCAACGGTAATGTCTTTGCACCAGTCGTTTTGCGGATTCACAACCACAGCGAGTCCATCAAAAGCTACAAGAAGTTCGATATAACTAATGTTGTTTGTTTTACACAAACTGTCTTCTGTGCTTTTGATCGGCCGGGAAGCATCATTGATGTCAATTTCGCCACGACCGAATTTTTTGAAGCCGCCGCCGGTGCCGGATTCAGCCACTGCGATAACCACACCTTTGTTTTCGTTGCCGAAGTCTTCAGCAACTGCTTCTGTTATTGGATAAACAGTACTGGATCCGTCAATTCTGACTTCACCAGCCAGAGAAGTATCGCTTCCGGAATCTGCTTTGTCCCCATTTCCACAGGATGAAAGGAACGAAAGGAATAAAATGAATTGGCTTATTTTTCTCATGTTTTGTTTTTTTTCTGGCTGCAAGGTTGTAAACACATGTTAAGCCAGTGTTAAGCTCTTCATTTTTTTTGATAATAAGGGCTATTTGAACGCGCTTCACACTGATTTTGAATTCCTTATATTTATTAACTGTTTGTATTGCACGTCCTATTACTCAGCAAATGGTAATTGATTTATCACCTTCAGATAACAATTAATTAATATGGCAAAAATACTTTTGCTGTTGAATAATCTAAATTTTACACAGATGTCTGAAAAACGAAACAATTTGTTATCAAGCTGCGCACTTGTTATGCTTTTAATATCTTCTGCGGGATATTCCCAAAATTCGAAAATAAAATTTGGGAAGGGTTTATATGTAATGGCTAAAGATTCGAGCATGGATATGAAATTCAGCATGCGCTTTCAAACTTTATTCGAAGGAGCTCAAACTCTAAGTGAGGGCAAACTCGCTGACGATTTTGAGAGTAATTTGCTCATTCGCCGCGCACGACTGAAATTTGATGGATATGTGCTGAGTCCCCGGGTCGCTTATAAGGTCGAGCTTGGCCTAAGCAACCGCGATATCGGTTTGGGAAAATCCGGAAGTGAGAATACTCATTTCAACGCAGCAAGCAATATCATTCTTGATGCCGTCTTAAAATGGAACTTTGCAAAAAACACGGAATTGTGGATTGGCCAGACAAAATTACCGAGCAACCGCGAGCGGGTCATCTCTTCACAGCAATTACAGCTTGTGGACCGCAGCATTGTCAATAACCGGTTTAACCTGGACCGGGATGTTGGCATTCAGTTAAGGCATGGTTTTTCATTGGGGAAAGCAAAATTCCAGGAAGCCCTTGCAGTTTCAATGGGAGAAGGCCGCAATATTACCTCATCAAATGATGATGGATTCTCTTATGTTGGCCGGATTGAATTCCTGCCAATGGGAAGCTTCACAGATAAAGGCGATTATTTCGGCGCTGACCTTGCCCGTGAACCGCAACCCAAATTGTCAATCGGGGTTAATTATGAATTTAATGATGATGCAAAACGCTCGGGAGGCCAACTCGGAAGTTTTATGGCGGAATCGAGAGACCTCAAAAGCCTGCACGCGGATCTCATGTTCAAGTGGAAGGGATTTTCGTTCATGTCTGAGTACTGCGAACGTTCTACGGATGACCCGCTTGTGAGTTATGATTCCCTTACGAACAAATATTCGGCCTTCTACACAGGAAATGGCGTCAATGTTCAAGCCGGGTATTTATTAAAAAATAACCTCGAATTCAGCGCCCGGTATTCCACAACCACACCGGCGGCAAATATCGGACAGGTGAAGGAAAATCAGTACACATTAGGCGTAAGCAAATATATTGTTGGGCACAACCTGAAAATTCAATCTGACTTCAGCTTGCTTGAGCAGGAAAATTCAGACGACCTGGGATTGATGTTTCGCTTCCAGGTGGAAATGGCTTTGTAATACGGCCTTGAATAGAAATTCCAAAGAAATATCAAATCACGATAGTTATCGTGACAAATTCCTAAGAAAATTTCAAAGGAATAAATTCCTCCGTGTGCCGTGCATACCTCGTTTTGCCCTCCGTGGTTAAATTAAATGCTGGCCTTACATGATGTTGCCAAACAGGATAACCTCAATGAACCCTTTCCCTGAAGGCTTTATTGGCAATTTTTTAATATCGTAAGTGCGATCAGGTACATCGCTTTTGTTATCTTTGCCTGTTCGTCTGAAAAACTATGTTTCGTCTCCATAAAGCCGTCACCATCAAGCTTCTTATTGTGTTTTCAATAGCTTTCAGCTTTGAAACCATCGAATTTTTTGCGTTAAAATTCAATGACAATCTGACCGCGCTCGAATGTTTGGAGAACAATGCGGAGAAGAAGGAAAACGAAAAAGGAAAAGAGAAAGAATTTTTTGACGAGCTTTTTTTTGAAAATCAATCCGATGCTTTAACAAATTCCGGCCGCCAGTTCGACCGCGATAATACAATGCACCTTTATTCCGACGGTTACGGAAAGGTGATCTATACTCCGCCCGACTTAGCGTAAAAACGGGTTCTACCCAACCGCGGGCGCTCCAGCCCACCCACGGCCCATAAAGCCGGTCTTTCATTTTTTTCTTACTAACTCAAAGCGTGATCAAATCCTTCATTGGTAATGATCCGCCTGTCATCACAGCAGCATAGCTATGAATGCAAAGCAAAAACCAAGGGCGATCGAATTCGCCACATTAAAAAATGATATACCAGCCGGACTCGTTGTATTTCTTGTGGCGCTTCCTCTTTGCCTGGGAATCGCGCTT
>DATDOQ010000132.1:0-5763 GCA_035293205.1 Bacteroidia bacterium | reverse complement strand
TCCGATCAGTTCGACGGCAATTGCAGGTATTATTCGGAAAGCGGCCAGTTGGAGCACACGGAATTTTATGTGCTTGGCGATGATTTCGGCACCTGGAATTATTACGATGCCGCGGGCACAATCGTTAAGACGCAGACTTTTTACAATGACCGCCAGCTAACCGAAGTGATTGTGCGGCCGGTGCAGGCGCCTCCTGTCCCATCAGGCGCAAATAAATAATTTTTATCAGAAAATCCTTTGAGAAAACTTTTTGCATTGCTGTTGTATGGATTCTCCGCAACAGCTTCAGCTCAACCGACGGGCGGACCTTCAAGGACCAAAGACCTGACCAGTGAATTCGCGAAAAAATATCCGGATGAGCAGGTGGTTTATTTGTCGCGCGAGGAACGCAATACGATCCGGGTCGAGAAAGGCCAGCTGAAGGTTTATACAAAACATCACCAGGACCTGCTGCTGCTCTCAGATAAAGTGAGCGGTTATTCTGACTTGCCGGTTTATTATTCTTCTTTTTCGGAGATAACCAGCCTGAAAGGGCAGAGCCTGGTTCCCAATGGAAGGGGCGGTTATGCAATTGTGCCGGTCAGGGAAAAATTTGAAACCAATGAATTTGCTTCAGGAAGCTTTTACGATGATTTCAAAGCTACGCATCTTGTTTACACAGGCCTGACACGCGGAAGCCGGCTCATACAGGACTACCAGGAAAAGCTGAATGAACCGCGATTTTTCGGAAGATTCTTTTTCAGCACCAGCATTCCGACGGAAGACGCGGTTTTTTCGGTGGAAGTTCCCGCAGGCGTCGTGATGGAATGGAAGCTTTTTCACATGACCGAAGCCGATGTTGAATTCTTCACGGAAGTAAAAAAGAAAAAAACGGTTTATACCTGGAGAAAACGCAGCGCCCCGAAATACAAAACCGAACCGGATGCACCCGCGTCACTTTATTTCGCCCCGCATATTGTGGTTTACATCAAAGAATATACTGTCAAAGGAAAAACCACCAAGCTGCTCGATGGACCAAATAGTCTTTACAGCTGGTATTCCGGAATGGTCAGCGGTGTGAATAAGGATGATGATCCGGCGCTGAAGAAAATAGTGGACTCCCTTACTTCAGGAATTACCAACGAACACGAAAAAGTGGAACGTATCTTTTACTGGGTGCAGGATAATATCAAGTACGTGGCATTCGAAGATGGCATGGGTGGATTTGTGCCGCGCGAAGCCACCACGATCTGCCTGAGACGTTATGGTGACTGTAAAGACATGGCGAGCATTACGTCAACCATGTTACGCATGGCCGGTATTCCCGCCTATATGACCTGGATCGGTACGAGGAATATTCCGTACAGGTATCTTGAAGTTCCATCGCCCATGAGCGATAATCATATGATCTGCACATACATTTCCGGCGGCTCCTATTTTTTTCTCGATGCGACCGGTAAAAATGCTCCGTTTGGAACACCCACTTCCATGATCCAGGGCAAACAGGCAATGGTTGGAAAAGGTGATGGAAATTATGAGATCGTCACCGTTCCCATTATGGAGGAATCAAAAAACATGCGCATTGACACAGTATTTATGATGATTGATTCGATGAGCAATGTATATGGTAACGGAACTATGCTTGCAACGGGGTATGAAAAGATCGACCTGACTTATCCGCTTGACGGCATGACGGAGAAGGAACGGAAAAAGTTTTTCACCCGTTACCTGCAGAAGGGCACGAATAAATTTATGATCGATTCGATGGATTACGACAACCTGTTCCAGCGCAAGCGTGATCTCCAGGTGAAATACAACTATTCGATCGGTGGTTACGCGCATAAAAGCGGCGAAGCGATCTATGTAAACATGCAGCTTGACAAATCCTGGCAAAATCAGCTGCTCGATACAGCGGAAAGAAGCGCGCCGAAGGAAATAGATTATAAAAGCGCGGAGATGCACGTTTCCATTCTCGAAATTCCGGAAGGATATACTGCTGGATGTCTGCCTCCGGATGCGGAATATACCCATGACGATTTTTATTTCCGGATCACTTACCGTCAGGAAGCAAACAGGATCATCTGCACGAAAACCATTCAGATCCGCACGCTGATGGTTGGTTCACCGCAGTTCATCAGCTGGAATGAGTTTATCGGCAAGTTGTCTGCCTCCTATAACCTCAATATTACGCTTCACAAAGTTTCTGCGGCGCAGCCAATGCCCGGAATCTCAGCCCCAAAACTTAAACAATGAAAAACCTGCTGATCTTTTTACTGCTCGTTCAGCCGGCGCTGGACGCTGCCGCCAAGCCGGTGAAGCCGGAATGGAAAAAATATTCCTGGGAGGAAACTCGCGCGCCATTCAGCCTTTCGCCGGAGGAAAAGAAAAAAAGCGCCGTTGTGATTACGGACAAGCGGATTATTGAAACGTTTTTTGATGAAACCGAATACAACAGTGAAATCTGCACCTACTACACGCGCCATGTGATCGTACGCCTTAATTCTGATAATGCGATCGGGGAATTCAACAAGGTTTACATTCCGATGATCAATGTGACCGGGTTGGTGGATCTGCACGCGCGGTTTATTTCCGGGTCAGGTAAGCTGATAAAAATGGATACGACTGCTGTAAAAGATGTGGAGAACTACAATGGATATGGACCTTATAAAATCTTTGCGCTCGAAGGCGTGGAAATCGGGGGAGAAGTGGAATACATCTATACGGTTAAAAAACCATTTCGTTTGTACGGAACAGAAACGTACCAGAGCAGTTACGATTACCGAACCATTTCACTCGATATTGTGGCGCCGGAACACCTGCAATATGATGCAAAAGGATATAACGGCTTAATCTCACCATCGGAAAATGATGATTACCTGAAAAAGAATGTGCTTAGCATGAACATCGACAGCATCGCCGGTTTTGAAGATGAAATGTATTCTGCCGAAACTGCTGCTTATCCGCGGGTGGAATACAAGCTGGCTTTCAACCTGGCGCAAAACCGTACCCGGCGGATTTACACATGGAATGACGCGGCTGATGCATACTACAAAACTGTGAACGATGCTACGTCAATGGAAAAAAAGCTGGCTGTCGCACTCTACAGGAAAATGAATCCCGGAACGTTTGCTTCCGAAGAAGAAAAGGTCAGGCGCATTGAATCATACCTTAAAACAAATTATTCCATCAGTGAAAATGCGTCAAGCGAACGGTTCGACCGCATCGGTGGAATATTGACAAGCAAAGTGGCAAGCTCTATCGGCATCATCCGTTTGTTTTACGCGGTATTTGACGCTGCGGGAATCCGCCAGGAAATTGTGCTGACGACCGATCGTTTTGAAAAACAGTTTGACGGTGATTTTGACTCATGGACTTACCTGCAAAACTTCCTGATCTATCTGACGGATTCAAAGCTGTTCATTGCGCCAACGGAACAGTTCTGTCGCGGGAAATTCATCCAGCCGGGCTGGGCGGGGCAGGAGGGCTTATTCATTCGCGCTGTTACACTCGGCGGCGAGGTAAGCGCGGTGGGAACAGTTAAGCCGATCCATGTATCAGCGTGGGAAGAAAACTTATCCAATCTTTACGCCTCGATCTGCTTTGATCTATCGAACAATCTTGCAAATTTACATATGCGTCACTCATACTCCGGTTACTCCGCGCAATTCATTCAACCATATTATTCTTACATGAGCCCGGATGACCGTCGGGAAGCTTTGCACAGCATTCTTAAAAATACCGCGGAGGATGCGAAGCCAAAGAACATGCTCGTGAGCGGTTATTCTTCGGATGATTCATTATACCGTTACCCGTTCGCGGTTGAAGCTGATTATACAACCAACATTTACCTCGAACAAGCCTGTGGAAAATACATTTTCAAAGTGGGGGAGGTAATCGGTATGCAGGTGCAAATGTACCAGGCGCATGAACGGCGTACGGATATGATACTTTCATTTCCACATGGATTTAAACGTGAGATCCGGTTTACAATTCCGGATGGTTATCATGTGACGAATCTTGAATCACTGAATATTGACGTGTTTCACCAGGAGGATAGTGTGCGGACCATGGAATTCATCAGCAGCTACAGCAGGAATGGCAATGAAGTCACAGTAGTTGTAGAAGAAAACTACCGCCAGGCCTTTTATCCGCGCCCGGTTTATGACGCGTTCAGGAACGTGATCAATGCTTCAGCGGATTTTAACAAGCTGGTTGTATTTTTTGAAAAAGATTAGCGGGATTCCGCTGAATAATTCAATCCGATATGAAATTTGCAAAATGGATAGGCGGCGGACTTGGCTGGGCCTTCGGTGGACCAATTGGCGCGCTGATCGGTTACGCCCTCGGTTCGATGCTGGATAGCGCCGAAGTAACGGTAATGCAGCCTGGCAGCGGACCGCGGGGAACCATGGGTTACGACCGCACCACTGCGCGCGGGGATTTTGCGATGAGCCTGCTGGTGCTTACCGCGGCGGTGATGAAAAGTGACGGCCGCATTCTGAAAAGCGAGCTCGATTATGTCAAACGATTTTTGACGAATCAATTCAGCGTGGCGGAAACGGAACGGCTGATGCCGGTGCTGAAAGAGCTGATCGGAAAGCAGATTCCGCTGGCCGAAGTTTGTCTGCAGATCAGGCAATACATGCCGGAAGCGCAGCGCATCCAGCTGCTGCATTACCTGTTCGGGATCTCAAAAGCGGACGGACTTGTGCATGATGAAGAGATCCGCGTGATTGGTACGATCGCAGGTTATCTTGGAATCGCGGAGGATTTTCAGTCGGTGAAAGCTATGTACTGGCGCGACGCGGCTGCTGATTATACAATCCTTGAAATTCCCGCCACCTCGACTGACGAAGAAGTGAAAAAAGCCTACCGGAAAATGGCAGTCAAATATCATCCTGATAAAGTAGCCGACCTTGGTGAAACCGCGCAGAAGAATGCGAAAGAGCAATTTCAGAAGGTACAGGAAGCTTATGACAGTATTAAGAAGAAGAGGGAAATGAGTTAGAAAAAATTACGATTTACGATGTACAATTTGCAAATTAGCAATAAACAATTAGCAATTTGCGACGTGACGCAGGCCAATGAGCAATGTGGTAGTGTGAGAATGTGAGAATGTGGTAAGGCTATTAGCAATCTTTCAATATTCCGAGCCAAAGGTAATTAACCTACGTTAAGGTAAAATCAAATGAAATGCCGCTAATGCGCCGGAAGGCAACGTGTCGAAGATAATAATTTGGCCTGCCCCAATATTCTATTATCTTAGTGTTTGCTGAAAAATAATATTTCTTACCCCCAAATTTTTTTCAGCCAAGCGTAACCGTTTTCTCGGTTGAGGGCAGGAAAATGTACGAAGAAAAAGCCGGGATGCAGCACGGCGAGAATACAAGGCAGATTGACATTTCACAGTATCCGGCCGGGATATATTTTTTACAGGTGGCGGTTGGTGATATGATTGTAAATAAGAAAATAGTCAAACTTTAAGCTATGCAGTTCCGCTACTGGATTATATTGCTTTTCATTGCTGGGAATAACCGGTTGATTTCCCAGAACTGGCAGGCGCTGGACACCGGACTTATATCTTCCCCAATCGGACTGTATTCTGACTCGGCATTTTTATATGCTGGTTTATTTACCGGAGGCCCGCCAACCCCACACCCTCTAAGAAAATGGAACGGCTCTCAATGGGACACTTTGGGTACAAAATGTATTGGCCAGTCACTTCAGTCTGTTGGCTCAATGGTTACTTACCAAGGGAAATTAACAGCAGCTCGTAGCTGTGGA
>DATDOQ010000131.1:0-13649 GCA_035293205.1 Bacteroidia bacterium | reverse complement strand
GCCTTCGAGCGAAAACCGTTTTTGCCCCACGAATTTTGTGTGCAGAAAATTTTCAAAAACCACTGCCTGGTTCAGCTTATGCAAAATGGTCTTTTTCTCTTCAACTGAAAATGAAGGTGTATTCCGAGACGCTTCCATTTTTTCCTGCAGCCATTTCACGACTTCCGGCTTGCGCATATACATGTATTCCGCGCCAATGGCTGAACAATACGTTTGTTTCAGGTGATCAATGATGTCGCGCAGCTTTGCCGCACCGATTCCGATCATCGTTCCGGCCTGGAAAACCGTTTCCAGATCATCCTTGCTCAACCCGAAATTCTCCACATCGAGCGTAGGAAAATATTTTCGCCTTTCGCGCACAGGATTGGTTTGCGTAAACAAATGCCCGCGCGAGCGATAACCGTTGATCAGGTTTATTACATTGAATTCTTTATGGACCTGCGCTGGAATTTCTCCCGAAGGTTCCGCATAATTATTCCTTGCGAATTCAAATCCCGCAAAGAATTGTTGCCAGGAAGGGTCAACGGAGGTCTTATCGGATAAATATTGGCGGTAAATCTGCTCAACCGCACCGATTTCGGCGTTGCCCAGGTAAGAAAGTTGATCCATGCCAGCTTGCGTTCGGAGTATAGAGCAAAGGTAAAGCTTTAGTGGAATTCTGGACGGAATTCGTAACTGCGTTTCGCAGTCGTTTTCATTCCTTTAATCATAGTGAAAGCGGCACTTCGCGATCAAGATTTCATCATCTTTTACCTGGTAGATCAAACGATGTTCATCATCAATTCTGTGCGACCAAAACCCTGCATATTTATATTTAAGAGGTTCTGGCTTTCCTATTCCCTCAAATGGAGTTCTGGAAATGTACTTGAGTAATTCATTTATTCGCTTTAATTTCTTTTTATCTGTTTTTTGCCAATACAAATAATCTTCCCAGGATTCATCAACAAAAATGTACTTCATTCCTCAAGGAGGTTTTTCCTGCCTGACTTACCGGATTTTAATTTTTCAATCGCTGAATCCAATCGTCTTTCATTTTCTTTCGCGGAAAGTTCGTGTTGGGTCGCGCATAGTGAATTATACTCTGCCAAAGACATTATTACCACGCCATTATCTTTACCACGATTGATGATTAGCGTTTCAAAGTTTTGAGTAACCCGGTCGAAATACCGCTTAATGTCCTTTCTGAAATCTGATAATGTTGTTGTGAGCATGATGTACTTATTTATGTACAAATATATGTACATATTGTCACTTTTCCAAAATATTCGATATGTTTTCGGCTAAATGAGCGATAGCTATCAATCAGCCGTATTTTTTTCGGAACCAGGTTCTTTGCAGGGCGCGGATGACCAGCAGTTCCGCGATCACTTCATCAAAAGGTCTTTCCGGTCCCGCGGCTAAGGCTTCACGTGTTTTGCTTTCCGGAATATCCGCCCGGTAGAGCAGGCGATAAAACCCTTCTGAACCAGGTCCTCCTGTCTTCGCAATATGCTGCGCGATGATTTCCCGCAAGTCATATACATCGGCAATTGAATTGGAAGAAAATGAAATGTCTATTCCTGCTGTCTGAAAATCTTTTTCCAGCAGACGGATAGCATCCGGAAGGAGTTTGCTTACAATTTCAGTTTCTTCGGGCGAGGTGGGGAACTTATCCGGAAGGGGCATTTAATGGGCGGGTTGAAGCCTTTTTGATTTTTTGTTGAGCAAACCAAAAGTATTCAAAGGGTGGAAATATTAGCCAATATCTAAGCTGCCAAAACGGTTTCAAGAGCCTTTAGCTCTTTATAGCTTTTATCGAGCCTGTTGTTGATGCGTTTGCTCTTTCCTGCTTTCGTCAAATCAGGATAAAACTTTTTTAATGCTAATGAAACCAGATGCAAACTATAAGGTGAACGTAATCTTGAATCAACCAGCTCATCAATCAGGTAACCTAAAAGTTTAATCTTTTTTGCCTCATACTGTTCAATCATAAATGAAGAAGGGTTTGACGCATGTTCCTTTAACATCCGGTCAACTGCTTCAATCCGCTCGATTAAATCCTGTAATTGATATTTTTTTGAATCACTCATTGTCCTACAAATTTAATGAATTATCTCCAAAAATCCTTTTTGAAACCTTTCCCCCTTTCTATTTCTCACTGACATCAAAAATTGATTATTCCAATATGCCTTGTCAAGGTCTGTGAACATCTGAGTTTTGCTTCCTTCCGGGTGAATCTCTATTATATATGCATCCACTCCAAAGGTTTCCCAGCTTTTCCCAGCTTTGAAAGGTGCAAGTTTCTGTCCGGTTTTTTTAATCAGGTTATGTTTAACAAATGTCACGAGGTCAATGTCTTTGGGATTTAACTTTTTAGTCACAAATGATCCGTCAATCCATTGTGTCAATTTCATCCCCCCAAGCAATTGTTTTAATTCATGGGAATATTTAAGAAAATTTTGAAAATGCACAAGACGTGTTTCCGAATCAAACCCATCAACAAGAATCTCCTTCATTTCGTCAATCGTGGAATGTATCAGGCCTGAGGGTTTTAAATGGCCTTTAGAATTAAAACTTAACATATGGCTAAAATACCTTTTTTCATTTTGTTACAATTACATTTTAAAATATGTAGAAAGAGAATTGTGAACTCACTTCCTTCTCAACCGCAACCTTTCCACCGCCCGTCCATTAATAATATGCTCCTCAATAATTTCCTCCACATCGCTCAGCTCCACACCCACGTAAAAAACGCCTTCGGGATAAACCGCAACCGTCTGCCCGAAATCACAGATGTCGAGACAGCCGGCCCGCTGTGCCCGCACGCGGATGGGCAGATTTCTCTTTTTCAGATTTTCTTTAAATGCCGAAATGATTTCCAGTCCATGCGCCTCACCGCAGCTCCTGCGCGTTGAATCCTGCGGACGCTGATTAATGCAGATAAAAATATGTTTGTGATAAATGGGATCTTCCATAAATGTTTGTGCCTTTATATTTTACTATATCTTTCTTTCTTCACCATTTTCAGTATACTGGATATGGTAAAGATCCGGGCGTCTGTCGTTCAGTGGCTGTACACTTCCATATTGCCGGTTCCGGTCGAGCAGGTTGAGATCGAGATCCTGAAAAATCAATGTTTCTGTATTGGCAGGCGCTTCGGTGGCAATGCCTTCGCGGTGAAATTCCACGTCTGATGGCGTGAAAATGGCTGATTGCGCATACTGGATATCAATATTATCCACCTCTGGCAGATTGCCAACGCATCCGGCTATTACCACATAAACCTGGTTCTCAATCGCTCTTGCCTGGGAACAATAACGTACGCGGAGATAACCCCGGCGTTCATCCGTGTTGAAGGGCACGAATAGAATCTGCGCGCCTTTTTTTACCGCGATACGCGCAACTTCCGGGAATTCGATATCATAACAAATGATGATCGCAATCCTGCCAATATCGGTATCGAAAACTTCCATTTTATTTCCCGGCTTGACTCCCCACCATTTTTTTTCATGCGGCGTGATGTGCAGCTTGTATTGTTTCCCAACTGTTCCATTGCGACGGAATAAATAGGAAACGTTGTACAGATCTTCCTCCTCGATGGTAAAATGAGTGCCTGCAATAATATTGATGTTGTATTTTATGGCAAGCCGGGTGAAGAGCTCTTCATATTGCGGGGTAAACTGGTGCAGAAGGCGTATTGCATTTCCGGTTGATTTATTCGGCAAAAAGGAAAGCAGCTGCATTGTGAACATTTCAGGGAAAAGCAAAACGTCGCAGCGGTAATCGGATGCAACATCCACGAAATATTCACATTGACGCGCAAATTCTTCCCAGCTATTGATCATCCGCATCTGGTATTGCACCGCGCAGGTGCGGATATACGCCAGCGGCGCTTCCCGCTCCGGGTTCGGCTTATACGTGTAATTGGTCCACTCGAGCACGGTTGCATATCCAAGCGACTCCTTGTCGTTCGGGAGGTAATCCGGAAGCAGGCGCTTCAGTGCAAAACCATTGGCCAGCTGCGCAGTTAACACGGGGTCATAAATTTTTTTATCCATCACGCGCTCCACGTATTGTTCAGCGGTGAGTTTGTTCGCGTATTTATGGTAATTGGGGATCCTCCCTCCGACAAGAATACGTTTCAGGTTTTTTTCCCTGGCCAGCTTTTGACGGGCTTCATAAAGGCGGCGCGAAAGTTTCATTCCACGGTGTTGCGGGTCCACCATAATTTCAATTCCATAAAGTGTATCGCCTCCAGGATTATGATTTGTAATCATGCCATGGTCGGTCAGTTCACCCCAGGTTTGTGTTTCGGTGGCTTCGCTGTACCGGATAATATGACTGGACGACGACGCAACAAGTTTCCCATCATATTCGATGCCGAATTGGCCTTCAGGAAAAATCTTTAGCAGGTTGGTAAATTGCTCCTGCGTCCAGGGTTTCATATTGGGGAAACAGGAATGCTGCATACCCGTTACCCGCTCATAATCCCGGAGTTTTAATTTTCGTAGTTTGATTTTTTTCATATCGCTTTAATTTCCGGTTAACTGAAGTTCATTCGATTGCCGGCATCGAAAAGTAAAGTTAATTCAATTAAACCGCTGGTCGCTTGAAAAGGAGGGCGCATAAGTTGTTACATTTATTTCCAAAATTTGTTAGGGCATGAACATATTAATTGCCGGCGCATCCGGACTCATCGGTTCTCACCTCACGGAGCTTTTAAGTGAGAAAAATTTTTCCGTCGGTCACCTGGTGCGCAGGAAGATAGCTGATGCGCGCGTGAAACATTTCCACTGGAACCCGGCGGAAGGAAAAATTGAAGCGGAGGCTTTAAGCTGGGCGGATGCGCTCGTTTATCTTTCCGGCGCCGGCGTGAGCGATAAGCGCTGGACGGAAAAGCGAAAAGCTGAAATCATTAACAGCCGCGTAATGGGACTTCGGCTGATCGCCGGTGAGCTGAAAAAAAATCCATCGCGTTTGAAAACACTTGTGTCTGCTTCGGCCATCGGCTGGTATGGATTATACACGAGTGAAATCATTCACCAGGAAACTGATCCGCCGGCATCGGATTTTTTTGGCAATTGCTGCCGTGAATGGGAATCAGCTGCTGATCTTTTTGAAGCGCAGGGAATCCGCACTGTAAAAATCCGGACGGCCATGGTGCTGGCTCGTAATGGCGCTCTACCCAAACTTTGCATGCCGGTGAAATGGTTTATCGGATCACCGCTTGGAACGGGCAGGCAATGGATGCCCTGGATTCACATCGAAGATATTTGCGCGGCGTACTTGAAAGCGATCGGTGATAACCAAATGCGTGGATCTTATAATGCAGCAGCGGCTGACCAGCCAACCAACCGCACATTCATAAAAACAATCGGAACCGCGCTTGCAAAACCAGTTTTCTTGCCGCCTGTTCCAAAATTTGTTATGCGCCTGCTGCTTGGTGAAATGGCGGATCTTGTAACGGAAGGAAGCCGTGTATCGAATGAAAAGCTAGTGAACGCCGGCTTTGCATTTAAATTTTCCCGGCTGAAAGACGCACTTGATGATTTGCTTACCGGATAAGACTCACGTGGCCGATATGCTTTTCCCACTCTCTGTCAACGGAACGAATGAACTCCACTTTCCAAACATATACATCTTCCTGGCAAAGTCTTCCCATAAATTTGCCGTCCCAACCTTGTGTGGTCATATAAGTTTCAAACAGAAGCATGCCCCATCGATCGAAGATCATAAAATGATAATCTTCTGTTGCCATAATCTCCGGGAAAAAGTAATCATTGAGACCGTCGCCGTTTGGCGTAAATGCATTCGGAATTAAAAACGTGAATTCAGGATAGACTTCTACTTGCTGATAAGCCGTATCCGCGCAAACGCCATTGTAAACCAACTGCATGATCGTGTACAACCCATAATTTGTATAAGTATGCGATGGATTACAATTATTGACCCCCGAGGTGCCGTCGCCGAAATAATAAACACAGTGTGAACCAAACATGCTTTGATCCGTTACAACGACATGCGCATCATACATTGAAACCGAATCAGGACTGACTGTAAATCCTGCGGTTGGCTGCGCATCCGTTGTCACCATGCCGGGAATATAAAAAGTGTCGGTCCGTATGCAACCGGTAGTGGTTTGAACAATCACTGTTACATCATAGACGCCAGGGTTGTAATAAATGTGCGAGGGCGACGGCAGGTTGGATGAATCCCCGTCTCCGAAATGCCAGGTATAAATGGCCGGTGCAGTGTCTCCCTGGAATTGAACTGTCAGCGGTGTGCAGCCTGCGACAGGACCCGGCGGAACGAAGGCTGGCATAGGGTAAACGATCACGGTATCTGTGTGCGAATCAATACAGCCGTTTTCATTTACAGTGACTGTAACCGGGAATGCGCCCGGCGCGGAGTAAATAATTCCCTGTGGATTGAAGCCGGTGTCTGTTGCTGGCGTTGCAAGCGCTCCGAAATTCCAGGTAATATTTGCAAGAGGTCCCCACTGGCCCGTGGCCAGGAAGTCAAAGCTATTGCCGGTCAGGCATTGCGGGGGAGGCGCTGTAAATACAATATCCGGCATTTCTGTAACTGTCAGATGAACGGTGTCGATCGCAAAACAGCTTGATCCCGGATTCACAATAAATGTCACCGTGTATGTTCCACTTGCCGCATAGGTATAAGTAGGACTTGGAAGGTTTGAAGTATCCGATGTAGTTGTTGGGTCTCCAAAATTCCAGTAATAATTGGATGCATTACTGCTGCTTTGTGAAAAACTGATGGTAAGTCCGGTGCAATTAAGAACCTGCGAATTAATATTTCCCGCAATCTGACCTGTTACCGGGATGGCCTGGCACTGGATCACATTAAACTGAAAATCCCGGATGCTGGTGCAGATCAATACACCATTCCGGTATTCTTTGCAGCTCACCCCAACCACCCAGGTTCCCATCATGTTCGGCGTGCCTGTCATAATACCGGAGTTGATGTTGATCGCCAGTGCCGGTGTGGCATCCATCTGGTAGGATGCATTATAAGGAGGTTGCCATACCACAGATAAATATGGAGGAGGGTTCGGTGGCTGCGGCATGGGCAAAGCAGAATTTGCCCCTCCGTAAGGTGCGCAAAGCTCATACACCAGCGAGTCACCGTCCGGATCAGTTGCTGAATGGTCGAAGATCAGCGGAATATTCTGGCAGAGGTAGATTGGAGGAAAATAATTAAATCGAGCGCTGCTGTTGCATACCGCCAGATTTGCAGGCGGCATATAAGCGACAAGCGTAGATCCCTGGTCACCTGGCATGTTAAGGTTGACGATGGTTCCATTCCGGCAGCACCGCTGATACACGAGCAAGTACCCGTTCGTATTGCCGGGAATGTTCTGGAGATGCGTGTACGTGGCTTCTTCCTCGCAAATGGTGCCAGGGGCGGGAATGTAACAAGGCACACTTATCGTAGAAGAAATCGGGACCACCACCGGATTATACAACAAGTAATTTGCAAGCAGCGCGCCGGTGACTGCGTCAAATAAGCCTATTGCTGCAGGATTATCAAACAGGGCTACTCCATTGATGCAGTCGCGGTAAACTTTGAGGGTAATCTGGTAATCGTCGTTACCCAGACAATCGTAATAAATTTCACCGCCAACAAGGTGCGTCGCACGGGTATCCTTTGCAAAAAATAAAATGCAAAAAAGAGAAATAAAAATACGGTTGTACATATTATTTATCGACTTGTCAGCAACGTAACAAATCCGGTTAGCACTGGCATCCCGGTAACTGTCAGGATGTAATAATAAGTTCCGTCAACAAGATCAGCCGGTGCCCAGTTATTCTGATAATCGGCGTTCTCGTACACTTTTGCTCCCCAGCGATTGTAAATTATTAAGCCGCTTCCCGGAAAATTTTCAAGGCCACCAAATACCAAAGCATCATTTGTGCCGTCGCCATTTGGTGTAAATACGTTCGGCACAGAAACTTCGCAAACTTCAACAGTGATCCGGATCATCGCTGAATCCAGATCGCCGCAGCCTTCACGCACGGTAATTAGAAAAGTTCCGCTGCCGGTGGGCGTGAACTGGTTGACAGTCCCGGTTGAATCAGGCACCTGGTCCGGACCGAAAATAGTCGTCCAGTTATATTGATACGGCATTGAACCGCCACCTGCCTGCACGGTCATCAGCGCGGGATCATTAGTGCAGAGTTCCAGATCCGGAGAAGCGGACAAGGAGAGCGGAGCCACATCAGGCAGGAAAACGGTTACCGTATCCAATCCAATAGGGGTTCCGCAATTGTCTGTTACTGTAATAATATAACTGGTGGTTTGCGTTGGCAGAACCACTATGGATGTTGATGTGGCGCCTGTATTCCACAGGTAATTATGCGGTTCGACACCGCCGGTTACAATGGTATTGATTGCGATAGGCGAGGAGGAACATAGCGCAGTATCGGGGCCGGCATCGACAGTGATGTTTTGAAAGTCGCTCATGTAGAGTGTCAGACTATTCACGCTTTGGATGCAGGGTCCGTTAACAGTTGTGCTCAATGTCAACGTTTCTAGACCTTCGGCAACATTATCCTGCACCGCCTGAATGCAGATAACAATTGAATCCATTCCAGCCTGGAAAATAAATTGCCCTGGAATCTGGGGAATAAAATCAACGCCATTCACAGCTGTTCCGCCTATAACAACGGCTACTGTATCAGCAAGTGTTGTGCTTCCGGTTCGGGAAAGGATCAGGCATGCCTGTCCGCAACCTTCAAACAGAGTTGAATCATTGTTGCTGCCATAGCTGATCTGGCTTTGGAGATCAACTGTACCAACTGTAAAGCTGCCTGCTTCAAGAAACACGCCTGCATCCAAAATTCCATCCAGCGCATCCGCTACAGCAAGCTTTATGTGATAAGTTTCGCCGCATTCCACGGGGTAGGTCGCTATCAGGACAGTAGTGAAACCATCATATTGAATACTGGTCCCTTGCGGGTTTTCATTGCTAACATAATATTGTGGATTCACATTTGCATTCACGTTCAGCGCCGTCACCGGCGTGGTTGTCATAGGAATCAACGCGATGTTTGTAGTCGGAAGTACAACGCTTACCCCGGTGAGAAAAAAACCAAAGACATCAGCATATCCGCCTGCAACATATTCCATGTATTCTTCCGTGCCAAAAACATAACGGAATTTGACGGTATCGGCCATTGGCACAAAATCAAATTCTAGGATCGCGGCATTAAAAGTCGCGGCGTTTGCAATTGCTGTAAGATCCGGGTCACCGGGAGTGCCATTATCACACCCGGCGCCGGTTGAATTATTCGGTCCCTGCGGGCCAAGTCCGGGGCCAAATGTCGGATCGTTCGCGAGTATTGTCCCGGTTGACATTACGACTCCACTGTCAATTCCAAGGCCAGGCACTCCTAAATTTCCGAAGTCAAAACGGCCGATGGCATTAGCATATCCGGTGTAGGTGATGTTGGTTGCCGTTACGCCCGGCCCAAGAAGTACGTTTTGAACCAATTGAGTGGGTGTGAGCGTATTGGTTGTCACAATTTGCGCGTTCAGAGCGAGTGACCCCAATAAAATAACAGATGCCGTTGTAAGAAAACGTAACTGATTTTGCATGCGTATTGAATTAATTACATGTATACACGTAGAATGCCCGAATGGCAAATCTAATCTTTTATGAGATGAATTTCAAGAATAAAGCGGACAAAAAATGATGTTATTTTGACCAAAAGCATGAATCTGTGGGCTTTAGAAGGGCAATGTACTGACTGACGGAGCGGCTGAAAATGCCTAACATTGTACCCTTTTTCATTGATAAAAATAATCTCATGACACAAAAAGAATACATCACTGCTAACAAGGACCGGTTCGTAAGTGAATTGTTTGAACTTTTGCGGATCCCCTCCGTCAGCGCTGATCCCAAATTCAAGGCTGATGTGCTGCGTACAGCCGAAGCGGTAAGGGACCGCCTTGAAGCGGCAGGCGCAACTGGCTGCGAATTATGCCCGACGTCAGGCTACCCTGTGGTGTATGGCGAGAAAATTATTGATGCAAAACTTCCGACTGTTCTCGTGTATGGACATTACGATGTGCAGCCGCCGGATCCGCTCGATCTTTGGACCTCGCCTCCATTTGAGCCCACCATTCGCAAGACACCGGTCCACCCCGACGGAGCGATTTTCGCGCGTGGGGCATGTGATGATAAAGGGCAAATGTTCATGCATGTGAAAGCGCTGGAAGTGATGCTGAAAACAAGCTCGCTACCGTGCAACATTAAATTTATGATTGAAGGTGAAGAAGAAGTTGGTTCAGCCAACCTCGGGGAATTTCTTGCAAAAAACAAAGATAAATTAGCCGCTGATGTCATCCTGATTTCTGACACATCCATGATCGCGAATGATACGCCATCAATTGATGTTGGCCTGCGCGGGCTCGCTTATATGGAAGTGGAAGTTACCGGTCCAAACCGCGATCTGCATTCCGGCGTTTATGGCGGCGCTGTTGCAAACCCGGCGAACGTGCTTTGCAGAATGATCGCCTCGATGCACGATGAAAATTTCCATGTAACCATCCCCGGATTTTATGACGATGTGATGGAACTTTCAGCAAAAGAACGCGAAGAGCTGAACCGCGCGCCGTTCCATCTCGAAGCATACAAAACTGACCTGGCGATTGATGATGTACAGGGAGAAAAAGGATTTACAACGCTGGAGCGCACCGGCATTCGTCCGACGCTGGATGTAAATGGCATCTGGGGCGGCTATACGGGCGAAGGCGCAAAAACTGTTCTTCCTGGTAAAGCCTTTGCAAAAATTTCCATGCGGCTTGTTCCCAATCAATCTTCTAAAAAAATCTCTGACCTGTTTGCAAAACATTTCACCGCTATTGCTCCGAAGGGCGTTAAAATTAAAGTGACACATCATCATGGTGGAGAACCGGTTGTTGTAGCCACCAACTCACCTGCCTATCTCGCCGCCAGCAAAGCCATGGATGAAACATTTGGGAAAAAACCAATTCCCACACGCGGCGGCGGATCCATACCGATCGTTGCGCTTTTTAAATCCGTGCTCGGTCTTGAATCGGTTCTGTTTGGATTCGGACTGGATTCAGATTCCCTGCATTCGCCGAATGAACATTATGGCTTGTTCAATTATATGAAAGGAATTGAAACGATCCCGTTGTTTTATAAGCATTATGTAGGAAGCAAGTCTAAAAAATCATAAATCGCTTCCAAATCTTCCAGTGCGTCTTTTGACCAAATTACCGGCGCCATTTCTTTTTGAAATATTTGACAACTTTTTCATAATGAAAAAAACCGTCTCCTTATTTGTCATCCTTTCTTTGTTCTTAAGTGGTTGTAAAATACAACCCGTTGTCCTGACAGCCATTGAAGATATCAAATTCGGAAACATTGATTTTCTGCGCGGAACTTTAATGCTTGACATGGGCATGCGCATAAAAAACCCGAACAAATTCACAGCTGCAGTACACAGCATGGAGCTCGAATTGAGCATCAATGGAGCGAAGTTGGGCAGCTTGTTTGTGGAAGATAAAGTGAAGATCCGGAAAGACACCGAAGAAGTGTACCGCATGCATGTAAACGCTTACCTGTCCGACATTATCATCGGGATTCCTAAAATTGTCCAGGCGATCGCGGCGAAACAAGCGACTGTTTCTGTGAAAGGTTCAGTGCGCGCGGGTGTCGGTCCGTTCAGAAAAAAGTTCCCGGTGGATTATACACAGGAAAATGTGACTGTTACGCCGTAATGTTTGCTGGTTAGAATTAATGCAAAAAAGCCGCTTAAGCGATTGTAACTTTGCCGAAAGGATTTTTTGCATTAATTCCAACCGCATTCATGCACACCAACCGCCTCATTCACGAATCCAGCCCTTACCTGCTGCAGCACGCCCATAACCCGGTGGACTGGTTCGCGTGGGGAAATGAGGCGCTTGCAAAAGCAAAAACGGAAAACAAGCTGATCCTGATAAGCGTCGGTTATTCCGCGTGTCACTGGTGCCATGTCATGGAACATGAATCGTTCGAAGATGAAAAAGTCGCCCGCATCATGAATGATTTATTTGTCTGCATCAAGGTGGATCGCGAAGAACGGCCCGACATCGACCAGGTTTATATGACTGCGGTGCAGCTCATGACCGGTCATGGCGGATGGCCGCTGAATTGTTTTGCTTTGCCGGATGCGCGCCCGCTTTATGGCGGAACATATTTTCCGAATGAGCGCTGGATCGAAATTCTCCTCACCCTTGCCGACCTATGGAAAGGTGAACCGGAAAAATGTTTTCAGTATGCAAACGAGCTGACGGAAGGCGTAAAAAAAGCAGACCGCCTGATCGCGGACAAAGTTTCAGAAGGGATCAATGATAAAGCGCTGGGCCTATCGGTTGAACAATGGTCGGCGCGATTTGACAATACCGAAGGCGGACCAGCGCGCGCGCCGAAATTTCCGCTTCCCAACAATTATTTTTTTCTCCTGCGGTACGCACATCTGGCAAAAAAAGAAAATTTGCTGAAGCATGTGCGGCTGACGCTCGACAAGATGGCGATGGGAGGAATTTATGATCAGCTTGGCGGCGGTTTTACGCGCTATTCGACCGATATGCTCTGGAAAGTGCCGCATTTTGAGAAGATGCTGTATGATAACGGGCAGCTTGTTTCTCTTTACAGCGAGGCATTCCGCGCTACAAAAGATCCGTTGTATAGAGAAATTGTTTTTGAAACGCTGCAGTTTGTGGCGCGCGAGCTCACCCATGAAAGCGGCGCTTTTTTTTCGGCGCTGGATGCGGATTCGGAAGGCGAGGAAGGAAAATATTATGTCTGGTCAAGGGAATCATTGGAAGAATTGCTGGGCGACGATTTCAAATGGTTTGGCGCTTATTATAACATCAATATGACGGGTGCGTGGGAGGGCAATTATATTTTGCTTCGCAGGGAAAAGGATGAAGAATTTGCGATGAAGCACGGGATGACACCGGAGGAGCTGAAAGTGAAAGTGGCCCGCGCGAAAGCGCTGCTTCTGCCGGTACGCGAACGCCGTGTCAGGCCCGGACTTGATGATAAAACGCTCACTTCCTGGAACGCGATCATGCTGCGCGGATATGTGGATGCGTTTGAAACATTCGGTGAAGATGAATTTTTGCTTGCGGCGTTGAAAAATGCGCGGTTCATTGTCAAAAATCAGCTGCGTGAAGACGGCGGACTCTGGCATAGCTGGAAAAATGGCAAAAGTACGATCAACGGGTTCCTGGAAGATTATGCCTTTGTCATCGACGCTTTTCTCGCCCTTTACCAGGTGACGTTTGATGAGCAATGGATGCAGTTTGCCGGTAAATTAAGCGATTACACGCTCACTCATTTCGACGATGCTGCTTCCGGCATGTTTTTTTTCACTTCTGATCAGGATGCCCCGCTGATCGCTCGCAAGACGGAAATCCAGGATAATGTAATACCTGCCTCCAATTCGGTAATGGCCCGCAACCTTTTTTATCTCGGCCATTTTTTGGGTAATACTGCTTATATCGAAAGGTCAGCCCGAATGCTCTCGCTTGTGCAGCAGGACATTATCGGTTACGGCGGCGGTTATTCCAACTGGATGATCCTGCAGCTTCACTTCGAATTTCCCTTCCGGGAGGTGGCAATTGTTGGTAACTCCGTT
>DATDOQ010000130.1:0-2460 GCA_035293205.1 Bacteroidia bacterium | reverse complement strand
ATCGGAATAAGATTATTTATACAGGAGAATAATATAAGGGTTTTTGCAATTTTGGAAATGGCTTGCATAAAGCGGGGCTTGAGCAATTTTCCAAATTTGAAGAAGAATTTTCTATTAAGCCATTTACAAACGTTTAATGTCGGATAAAATGCTTTTTAGTGTGTATGGAGTGATTTTTTTAATGGAAATGTGGTTGTATTGCATTTGAAAAAAAGATTTGCGCGATGTACTGGAAGGAAGTGCGTATAGGCGAGGTTATGCACGATCATCCGGGGGCCCGGTGAGGAACACCCGGGTGCACATCATGCGAAAGGGTCGCATGCTGTGCTGCGTCAATGCAACGTCCAGGCTTCGGCTTTGGAATAAAAAAGTTCTTTGGTACGCGTCCAGACCGAATTAAAAAGTTCACTCTTCCGGTAATTTTCCAGGTCCGCGATCGACTCCCAGCGGCTGATGGTAAAAAACACGTTCTGATCAATGGTGTCGCGCAAAAGTTCGAGGTGTTGGCAGCCTTTGAATCCGGCAATCGATTCCTTGTTCTCGCTAAATAATTTCAGGAACTCATCGATGCGTGATGGTTCAAAAGTCATTTTTACAAGGCGCGTAATCATATTGTAAAGATAGGTGAGGAAAATCCGGATGTGAAAAAGTATAAGGGCATCTCTAATAACTTATCATTATACGTTGGCTGCGCAGCTCAAAATCATCATTTACTGAGTAAGCTCCTGCCATGTCTTACCGGGTTATTAGAGATGCCCATAATAAAAATAATATGCCGGCGCTTCTTTACCGAATAACTATTTACCCGAACATAATCCGGACTACGGTGTGCACATTCAGGTTTAGCAATCCCGAACCGTGTCCGTTATTGATGGCAATTTCCAGCACGCTGGACGAATTAAAAAAAGCGACTATTTCTCCTTCGGGAACATCGCCGTAGTTGCGGTGGAGCGAAGTGATCTGTTCACCGACAAGCTCAATGGTAAAGGATCTTCCACGTCCTACACGGTGAAAATCTTCGCGGCGGATATCGGTGATGAGATTGCCAAATGAATCAACATACAAAATGGTTCCTTTCAGCATATCCGCTTCGGGCGGTGCTACCTGGCGCTGGCGCTGCGTAAACGCGTTTAACGGCGGACCCAGATCTTTCAGCAGAGCACCATCTACAAGTTTGATTGCTGCTGGTATGTACAGATCACGCGCAAGAAAAGTGGAAGGTTCCTCGCCCCGCACCGCCAGTTGCACAACTTCTCCAGGCGGCTCATCACCAATGAGCGAAAAAAGTCCGTTATCGCACCCAATGAAAAAATGTTTTTGAATACTTACCGCGATCTGTCCAAACCTTCCGCCGCCGCTACCAACAGCCACAACGTGAACGCTGCCCTCCGGAAAATCGCGGAATGCGCGGTCGAGAATAAAAGCGGCTTCGCCAATATTGAAAGGCGCGATAAGATGTGTAATTTCAGCAACGGTGACAGCTGGTGCATTGCGCATCAACGCGCCGCGAAGGGAAGACGCATAGTGATCCTTCAGGCCAAAATCAGTGGTCAGGGTAATGACAGACATCCGTCGATTAATTCCTTGCAGATCGGGTGAAATGCGTTTATTTTGTAAAAATAACGGAGATTCAAGCTCAGGATACCAAACATAACAGGCAATAATCCTCAATCAGCAGTTAATAAAGCCGCTGGTATAATCTGCGCCGAACCTGATTTTTGAGTAAAAAAATAAAATAAATCATTAACACAAAGCTGAAATTTGGCCGAAAGAACATTCGAAATTGCTGCGACCGACCCAATGGTTATTTACGGGGTCAATGACGCGAAGCTGGAATTTATACGCACTTTTTTCCCGAAGCTGAAAATAATTGCGCGGGGCGATACGCTGAAAGTGGTTGGGGATGGGAACGAAATCAACCGCTTCGAAGAATCACTTGATGCTTTTATCCAGTATTTCAAGCGATACGGTTCACTTACGCAGGACAATATTTCCGACATTCTCGATTCCTCCGGAGACCAAACCAGGTCACCTTCGGGCGACAGGTCAGTAGGCGATATCCTCGTTTATGGAAATAACGGGCTGATCGTGAAAGCGCGCACGCCGGGACAAAACCAGCTGGTTGAAAGTTGCGCGAAAAACGATATGGTGTTTGCCATCGGTCCTGCAGGCACTGGGAAAACCTACACAGCCGTCGCGCTTGCCGTGCGCGCGTTGCGCAGCCGCGAAGTCCGGAAAATCATTCTCACCCGCCCGGCAGTTGAAGCAGGCGAAAATCTTGGCTTTCTACCGGGTGATCTGAAAGAAAAACTGGATCCTTACCTGCAGCCGTTATATGATGCATTGTATGACATGATCCCGCCCGATAAGCTAAGGCAATACCTCGATACAAACATCATCCAGATTGCGCCGCTTGCTTTTATGCGCGGACGCACACTCGATAATGCATTTGTCATTCTC
>DATDOQ010000129.1:0-4909 GCA_035293205.1 Bacteroidia bacterium | reverse complement strand
ATTATCTTTGTTGCAGGATGTCCGGACTCCGCCATGAAATATTTTCTGTAAACGCTGTTTCTTTCGAAGCGCTTGCGTTGAAAATATTCCGTTACCAGTTTGAGAACATTCCCGTATATGCCGCGTTTGCAAAAGGTTTGGGCAAAACGCCGGACACTGTCACAACATTAGTGGAAATTCCTTTTTTGCCCGTAGAAATTTTTAAGACGCATAAAGTTTATGCAGCAGCAAAAGAGCCGGAAATAATTTTTGCCAGCAGCGGCACAAGCGGTTCTGAGACCAGCGCACATCACGTTGCTGACCTTGAACTTTACCGGGAAAGTTTTTTACGCGCCTTCCGGTTTTTTTATGGCGATCCGGGCGAATGGAGCATACTCGCATTACTTCCATCATATCTTGAACGGGAAGGATCCTCGCTGGTTTATATGATGGATGATCTCGTGAAAAAAAGCGGGAATGCCGATAGCGGGTTTTATTTAAATAATTACGCAGAACTTTCGGAAAAATTAAAAAGACCAGATGGCGAAGGGAAAAAAATCTGGCTGCTTGGTGTGACGTATGCCTTGCTCGACCTGGCCGAAAAATTTCCGCAACCGCTTACAAACGCGGTGGTGCTGGAAACCGGCGGCATGAAAGGCAAACGAAAAGAAATGGTGCGCGAGGAGGTCCATGAGAAGCTGAAAAAAGCTTTTGGTGTTGCATCGATCCACTCCGAATACGGCATGACTGAATTGTTTTCGCAGGCGTATTCAAAAGGTAGCGGTATTTTTCAATCACCTCCATGGATGCGGGTATTCATCCGCGAAATTAATGACCCGGTGTCATTTGCAGAAACCGGGAAAACTGGTGGAATTAATATTATTGATTTAGCAAATCTGTATAGTTGCAGTTTTATCGCAACCTCCGATTTGGGAAAGCTGCACGAAGACGGCGCATTCGAAGTGTTGGGTCGTTTCGATAACAGCGAAGTGCGCGGGTGTAATTTGATGGTGGAGTGATAAAATAATCAGGAGCGGCAGCTTCGGTGCAGTAAATAACCACCTGTCCCGCTGTTCGCTCCAAGCCCGGCCCTTCAAAAAATGCAATATGTCCAACTCCCCGAGCCCTGTGTCTGTTGAAGGGGCGAAGGGCCGGCCTTTCCGCTGCCATCGGGGCTATGAATTTCCTTCAGCACATTATATTCCCTGACAAATATTTAATCAGATATTTTTAAGTCGAAATTTTATTATTTGATAATCTGTGCCAATCTGTGGCATTAAAAAAAGAATTATTAATTATTTGCCACAGATTACACAGATTTTCACAGATAATTTTCAATATCCGTGTGTTGCAGCGGGTAGATGAAGAGGATAGCTTGCAGGGTTAAATCAACTGCAAATTATGAAGCAGATATTAATATCAAAGATCTGGATTGTTATTACTTATTCCGCCAATAATTTTCCGGTAAACACACGGTCTCCGGCTTCAATAAAATAAATATATATACCAGGCGGCAACTCGCCTCTGTCTATCTGGAAGCTATTCCCCTTCACATTCGCGCTGTAAACAATTCGTCCAAAAACATCAGTGAGGTAAATAAAGTTTTTTTCGTCGGCAAATTCAGCGGGAATGGTGAAGGTAGCGGAAGTTGTAAACGGATTTGGATATACCGACGCAGAAACGTAATGCTCGTTTTCATTTATTCCGACAGGGCAATCATTGATAGGTATGCACCCGGAAGACACCAGAACAGGATACGGATAAGAAACCGGGAAACCACCAATGGAATACGTTGGTGTTGTTACAGTAAGCGAAAGTGAGGTGGAGGTCCAGGTCAGTGCCGTAGAAGAGCAGGAACTGCCGGCATTATTTGTTTTAATAATAAAAATGGAAGAGCTGTCGCTGGGAGTATGCACATCTTCAATATCTCCGCCGAGCAAAATTCCTCCATCAGCGGCAATACTAATATCTTTGAACCAGGAATCAATGCGGTATTCTTTTGAAAACGCCGGTACCCCGGCGGAATTAAGTTTTAATAAAAAGTTTTCGCCTGTCAGGTATATGTTTCCCGAAATATCGGTGGTCATTGCCCAACACTTTTGTTCAGATACACCTTCCACATATTCTTTCGCCCAGTTAAGGGTTCCGTTTGAAGCCAGGCAGACTAGCCAAACAACCACATTGCCAGATGTGTTCCACATCCATCCCGCGACCAAAATTTCTCCACTGGCAGCAACTGCAAAGTCGTATATAAACAAACTTTCAGCAGCAGCAAAAACTTTTGACCAGATGATTCCACCGGTGGAATTGGTTTTGAATACCCAGAGGTTGACATCCGATCCGTATAATTTAGCCTCAACAAGGTAATTCCCGGCTACTTCCAGCGCTTTAATTCCCCTGCTTGCGGAATACCCATTTACAAAATAAGATTTCGACCAGCTCACCACGCCCAGCGAATTAAGCTTGATCAGGATCACACTGTCGGCGCTCGTCCAGTTATTATGGCCGCAAAGCAAATAACCGCCATCTGATGTTTGAATGGCTGAGCTTTCGGTAAACCCATAAGATTGCGTCCAAATGATATTTCCATTCTGATCCACTTTTATAAGCCCGGTTCCTTCAGGATACGCATTGCCGCATAATAAATAAGCCCCGTCCTGGGTTTGGAATGCATCCTTTAGCCATTCGCCATCATTTGATCTGCCATATGTCCGTGTCCATATCGTGTCACCCTGGCTATTGGCTTTGATCAGGTAAAAATCGTAGCTGCCAACTCCAAAGCTGCGTGTGTGACCGGCAATCATTATTCCGCCATCTGCAGTAGGATTTACGTCAACACCATCGTCTTGCGCATTACCGCCATAAACTTTTTGGAAAGTTGTCTGGGAGGAAATGGTGACAGAAATAGTAAATAGGAAAAAAGTTATGGCTGTACGCATGGTGAATGGTATTCGTGAGTACTTTTTTTTGCCTTGCTGATAAATGCAGTTAACCTTATTCGTCGGACAGGCGAATGTAGACCATTTCGTGTGACCTGTTAATATTTTTCAAGGCGAATGTTCCCCACATGTCTATTGGGACGACCATGCCAGAACGTCACACAAGCCACTTGTAAAGTCCGGGCAGCCGCTTATCATAATTTATTTCTGATAATAAAATCCGTGCGTAAATTGTAATGTGAAAAAATTTATTCCAGCCAGCCTGTTATGTTGTGGATTGTTTTTTTCGCAATGCAAAAAAGAAGAGCTGGTCAAGGCTTATTACACGGTCGCCGAGAATTCTGCGGATGCTCCTTCGTATTCCATTACTTATACTTCCGATAAATCCGGCGCTTCAACCATAGCTGGTAGTTCTGAGGAAAATTGGAATTCCGGTTCGCTGTTAATGGAGCACGGACAATTTATTTCGCTCACGGTGGAATGCACGGAACCGGTTTACGATTTCACGCTGAAAATTTTCACCGGTGGAAATTTAGCCGCAATTGAACATTTTTCAAATCCGGCGCGCACAAAAACCATCAGCGTTAAAATTGAGGATTGATTTTTTAGCCACGGATTACGCGAATCACGCGGATTATAGCCACGCCTGCCTTCAAAAATATTTTGGCCGGTAAAATCTGTTTTTGTACCTTTTCGCTGCATAGGTTTTGGTTTTATCGTTTCTCTAAATCTTACGAAAAAACTGGGGCTTATGCATTTTTTTTACAAACATAGGAACTGCCGCAGCGTGGGCCGGCGCACTGGCAGGCAGGGATTACGCGGATTATCGCGGATTTCCCATTATCCCCATTTATCCTTCAAAACTTCAGCGTAGGTGGACATTTACCACACACCTCTCAAATCTCCTCCCTCCATACTCCATCCTCAAAAGCCCATCACATTCCGCACACGTTTCAGAACAGGAGTGGCGATTTCACGCGCTTTTGCCTGCCCTTTTTTCAATTCTGATTCCAGCAAACCTTTGTCGCTCATGAATTCCTGGTAACGCCGGCGCTCGTTGTGAAATACATCTAGAATTAATTCAAGCAATGCGGTTTTTGCGTGGCCATAACCGAAATTTCCACCGGCATAACGATCACGCATGGATTTGATCTGTTCCGGCGGAGCCAGCAATTTATACAGGGAAAAAACATTATCCGTATCCGGATTTTTCGGTGCTTCCAGCGGTGTTGAATCGGTGATAATGCCCATTACCACTTTTTTCAATTCTTTTTCAGGGAGAAAAATATCGATAAAGTTATTGTACGATTTGCTCATTTTTCTTCCATCCGTGCCGGGAACCGTCATCACTTGCTCATCAATCTGCACTTCCGGAATTGTAAAAACTTCCTGCTTATAATAATGATTCACTTTTTCAGCAATGTCGCGCGTATATTCCACATGCTGCTTCTGGTCTTTTCCAACCGGAACAACATTGGTGTCATACAAAAGAATATCCGCCGCCATCAAAACCGGGTAAAGAAAAAGCCCCGCGTTCACATCGGATAGATTTTCCGCTTTGTCTTTGAATGAATGCGCGAGCTGTAGTCGCTGGTACGACATAAAACAGCTCAGGTACCAGGTCAGCTCACAAACTTCCGGCACATCACTCTGGCGAAAAAGAATATTCTTGTCGGTATCCATTCCAAATGCCAGCCAGGCAGCAGCAACCGCGTGCGCGCTTTCCCGCCTGAAATCCGCGTCCCTGATGGAAGTAAGCGAATGCAGATCCGCGATAAAATAAATGCTCGTATTGCCGCTCTGCTTTGAAAGTGAAACCGCAGGCCTTATCGCCCCGAGAATGTTTCCAAGATGCGGAATGTTGCTGCTTTGAATGCCCGTAAGTATGCGCGCCATAATCGCGCTAAAAATAGCGGTTTCTTTTGACGCAACGTTGGCAATCATCCTCCTCTCCCTTGTCCGCCAAAGCTTCAGCGTAGGCGGACTCCCTC
>DATDOQ010000128.1:0-13096 GCA_035293205.1 Bacteroidia bacterium | reverse complement strand
CCCGGGCGCGCATGGCGTATATTTTGTCACAGTTTTCCAGGGCGATACGCAGGTAACCAAAAAAATCTACTATTAATTTACGACCGATGAAACGCAAATATTTTCTTTTAGCCACATTCATTCTGCCGTTCTTAACCGGTGTAAATTCACTCAGCGCGCAGCCGGCGCCTCCTGGTGGTGATCCTCCTTGTTGGCCACCACCTTGTATTCCGGTCGATAATGGATTGCTGGTCGCCATCGGAGCAGCAGTTGTATTTGGTGGCTACTTTCTCTTGCGTACTCTAAAGCTTCGCGCTGCCGGAAAATAATAAAGGCCATCTCTAAAAACCTGCCATCTGCTTCGTTGGCTGCGCCACTCAAAATCCTCATTTACATCAGGTAAACTCCGGTTTTTCGTCCCGGACAAACCGGGACCGCCTCACATCTGACAGATTTTTAGAGCGCCCTTTATGTCACAAAAAGATAGTTATCCGAGATTTCCTTAATGAGCTTTCTGACTTCCGGCCGGAAAACGATTTTGTTTATCGGCCTGTTTCTTGGCCTTTATTTAGCCTGGGCCATGCTTTACGAATGGGTCATCCATCCCTGGGGCCGGCTCGACCAGCTGCTCATCAATGATTCTTCTTTGTGGTCGGTCTTTTTCCTCGAAGCGCTGGGTTATAAAACATTTACTGGTGATCATCCCACCATCCGCACCATCGGCATTGATGGAACCAGCGGCCTCTGGATCGGCGATCCCTGCAATGGACTGGCTTTGTTCGCGCTCTTCACTTTTTTTGTGGTCGCCTACCCGGGAAACTGGAAACATAAAATCTGGTTCATCCCGGCCGGCATCACGCTGATCCATTTCGCGAATATTTTCCGGATCGTTTTACTCTGCACCATCCTGCTGAATCATCCGGACTGGCTGAATTTCAACCACACTTATTTATTCCAGGTGGTGATGTATTGTTTTGTTTTCGCCTTGTGGCTGATCTGGATCCATTGGTTCGGAAAATCCGTGAAAAAATCCGCGGCAGCATGAGAAAAGTGATCACGCCGAAACGCGTCCTGCTTTTTCTCCTCGCGATCGTATATGTTGCGAGCGGCTTTTTCCGCGAATTTATTTTTCTGAACATCAATGAACAAATGCGCGTCACTTATTACGCGGCCGCTGATTCGCAGGTGGCATCGTCCATGCAATGGCTTTCCGCATGCAGCTATCCGCAACTTTATTATTCAAAATGGCCGTTGACGTTGCTTTTCGCCGGGTGGTTTGCTTTTCTCGCCGCTGTGATCGTCAGCCTTGGATTTCGAAATAAAATTTATGAGCGGATCACCTGGTTGGCTTATGCCGGGGCATTTTTACTGGGTTTCCTTTTTTATGCAGCAGGGGCAATGACCGGAAGCACCGCGTTTACCTACGACATTGCGCGATTTTTAGCCGGACTTGTTGAAACGCCGGCGATGCTGGTAATCTTAGTGGCTTCGTTTCTCGCCCATAAACGAATGATTGCACAGGGATAAAACCAGGTTTGTCTCATGGCGTACTGGTATTTTTTGTTACTGTTCACCCTTTCCAGTGATGAAAGTTCAACCGCGGAGGTCCGCAGAGAAAATAAACCGCAGAGAACCACAGAGAAAATAAATCGCAAAACTTTAATGTTCTAAAGCTTATAGATGGTCTAAGAAGCGTGGCTAATAAACACTGACTCCGCGGTTCTCTGCGAAAAACTCTGCGGAACTCTGCGGTTATCAAAAGTTATTTTATGAATAGAATGGATCTGAATAGTAACATTTTTTTAAAAGCACAATTCACATAGCATTCATTACTTTTGTTCCCGGAAATTTTCGTCCATTATGAAAAAAGACACCGTCATATTTGAGCTGATCAGGCAAGAGCTGCACCGCCAGACGAACGGCATTGAACTGATCGCATCGGAAAATTTTGTGAGCGACCAGGTGCTGAAGGCTATGGGTTCTGTGCTGACAAACAAATACGCGGAAGGCTTGCCCGGGAAACGTTATTATGGCGGATGTGAAATCGTGGACCAGACGGAACAGCTGGCGATCGACCGGGCGAAAGAATTATTTAACGCGGAATGGGCGAATGTGCAGCCTCACTCCGGCGCGCAGGCAAATGCGGCTGTGATGCTCGCGGTGCTTAAGCCGGGCGATACGATTCTCGGATTCGATCTTTCGCATGGCGGACACCTCACGCATGGCTCGCCGGTGAATTTTTCCGGAAAACTCTACAGGCCGACTTTCTATGGAGTGGAGCGCGAAACCGGCCGAATTAATTATGATAGCGTCGAAAAAATGGCGCAGCAGGAAAAGCCAAAAATGATCATCTGCGGCGCGTCCGCCTATTCGCGCGACTGGGATTATAAACGGCTGCGCAACATTGCGGAAAGTGTGGGGGCCTTGCTGATGGCCGACATCGCGCATCCGGCAGGACTCATCGCGCGTGGCATCCTGAATGATCCGATGCCGCATTGCCATATTGTGACTACTACAACACATAAAACACTTCGTGGTCCGCGCGGAGGCATGATCATGATGGGAAAAGATTTCGAAAACCCGTGGGGATTGCGCACGCCGAAAGGAGAATTGAAAACCATGTCGGCACTCCTGGATGCGGCAGTTTTCCCTGGCACACAAGGTGGTCCGCTTGAACATGTAATTGCATCGAAGGCGGTTTCATTCCAGGAGGCGCTCTCCGATAGTTTTGTAAAATACGCGGTGCAGGTGGTGAAAAATGCGGCTGTGATGGCAGATGAATTCATGAAGCGCGGTTACCAGGTGGTATCCGGCGGAACGGATAACCATTGCATGCTCATTGATCTCCGGTCAAAAAACATTACGGGTAAACAAGCCGAAAACGCGCTGGTGAAAGCCGATATTACCGTTAATAAAAACATGGTTCCATTCGATGATAAGTCACCTTTCGTTACCTCCGGCATTCGCGTAGGAACACCCGCGATCACCACGCGCGGAGTGAAGGAAAAACTGATCCCTAAAATCGTAGGGCTGATGGATGAAGTGATCATGCATCACGAAGACGAAAAAAGGATCGCGACCATCAAGAAAGAAGTGAACAAGATGATGAAGAAGTATAAATTGTTTGCCTGGTAGATTATTTTGCTTCTATAAGTCTTATGGGCATCTCTAATAACCCATCATTCCTTCGTTGGCTGCGCAGCTCAAATTCCACATTAACGCTTGGTAAACGCTCGTCCTGCAGGGTTATTTGAGATGCCCTTATTTAACCTCCATCTGCAATAGTCCTCTAACGGCGGGATCACTGGCATAAACGGTTAACCGGATCATCGTATTAATTCGTTTTGAGCGCCAAAGAAATCCATCACGGCTGATGGAGGCCGGTTCCCAAGAGCGTAAATTTCGCAAACGGGCGCTTACTTTTTGGGCGAACATCAGGTTCAGGCTGTCCATTTCAGGACCTGGAATCCAGACTATTTTAACCTTTCCTTTTTTTGTAATCAGCATATCGAAAGTGACGCTGTCGGAGCGGGTCGAATCAATTATATCAAAATAATATCCGACCGACTGCATATATGCGCTCCAGTTAACCACCCTGCTTACACGTCTTTTTCCAAACTTGCCTTTTGTCCTGGTCGATCTTACGTTACCCACTGAAGCTTCGTAAGAGGATGGGGGAAAAACGGATTGCAATGAATCACCAGCGGGAGCATCAGTTTGCAACGATTCACCATATACAACGACCTGGCTGGAATTCGATTTTTGGAAATAAGTGTAAGAAACTTTAGCGGTGATGACTGCAGGTTTTTGGATACGGCGTAATGAAACGGTTCCGACAGGGATTTCAACGGTGTCTTGCGCAGCCAACGAAACGATTGCCAGCAGAAATATTATTGTAAGGCTTTTTGCACGATTCATCACCTGAATTTATCAAACAAAAAAATCAATATCAATTTTTATTTTTTAGAGGCTGCCTTATTCCGTTTCACAAATTCCGCATGCTGACTATCATCAGGAGGACTGTTGAGCGGCATATCGAAAGCGGCCCAATGTGAGCCCGTGTTCTTTTGCTCAATTGTCAGCGGCGTGGATGAAACGATGACAAACAGCTCGCAGTAATAGCTTTCCTTGTGAAATTCGGATGGCCGGAATAATTTACCGGGTGTATTATAGCCTCCACCCCGCCCGTACGCCGCGTTCCGCATCCGTTCACTGATGTAGGCCAGTTCCTTCTCAAGCGCCACGAGAATAGTGTAATCGCCCGTTGTGTCCGGCGCAACAAATTTTATTTTTCCATTCGGTGTGATCCATAATCCTACGCGCATTGTATCGACCCGTGGTGTATCTGAAGCAGAATAAGTATAGACAAGATTTTCTGAAAAAAAGCGGGAAAAATGAACTTCTTTCTGTGGAAAAACACGTTCAAATGTTGCCGGATAAAAAACAGAATCGTACACGGGCTGAAGATCGCGCTCAACCGCAGGAACATCTTCATATTTCACAGGAATAAGCACCTCCGCCTGCTTCACACGCGCAAGCTCTAACCGGTATGCAACAAGCACATACGGCTGGATCTGCGGTTTTGAAAGATGAACTGTCCCTGTGCGGATAAGTGTATCCTGTGAAACAACCTTTCCCGGAAACAGGAAACATGCAATGAGAAATATGAATGAAACTCGTTGTATCATTTAACAACTTAAATAATCAGTGGGATATTGAAAAACTCTCGCATCTCTTCCGCCGACTGGAAAGTTTTTTCGACAGGCTTTAAAACAATTGATCCCTTGCCTTTGACCGGCATTTTTGTAAACTGATCATTATCCGCCATGAATAACTTTCCATCACGCACAGCCCATATCAGGTTGGAGGATTTCGGGTTGAAATGAAAGTCGCTGACCGGATTCGAATTGTGATAAGAAAACAGGCTGAACCGATGTCGGTCCACATGGTACATGGTGGAAAAGCCGGTCAGCAATCCGCCATCATGGTTTTTGCAGGATAATTTTACAATTCCGCCCACGGGTAACCTTTCAGGAGTATCGCAATTATAAATTCCAAACCTGTTGACGGTGAAAACACGCATCACCTCATTAAACGTGCTGTTATTGGCTTGGTTTTTCAAGCGTTCTTCCGACAAAATTTCATTTTCAGCGACTTTTGCTTCATAATTAAGACGCGCCGCTTCTTTGGCTTTTTTGTGTTGTGCAAACGCTGCCTGGTATTCTTCATACTGCCGGTTGTAAATATCCATCGCGGATTCGTAGTTCGCGCCCTCCATGACCGGGTAAACTTCGGCTTTGAGTTTGGTAAGTCCTTTTTTAAACGTGACCACATAACGCCCTTCTGTTTCCCCTTTGGAAAGCGTCATTGATTCCCAGGTTGTATGATAAGCGGCTGTTGTGTCGAACTTATTGTTCTTTTCATCCACTTCAAAAACTGCCTTGCTGTAAACGCTCAGCTCCGGAAATTCAGCGGGAATGAAATCCACTTTAAAACGATTTTTAAGCTTGTCGGCTTTGCGGGGTTTTATAGGCTCTGCTGGCAAATCAGAAAAAGAAGCATACTCCCATGACCATTCAGCACCCCGATAAATATAGGCGACCCCCGATCGATCCTTGCCAGAGATGGAATCCGTCAAAACAGGCGGTTGCTCTATTTGTACCACTTTATCCGTTCCGCGATAAACCCACTTTCCACCGGCGGTATCAAATTCATATACATTGAAAGTTTCTTTTCCCGAAGATGCAAGCTTTACTTCCACCGGTTTTGTAGGATCGAGGTAAATTGTTTTTCCATCCGCGAACGCAGTCAATTCGAGCATGCCGGCGGATTCAAGATGATAGGTTGTGCCGGCGGAATCGTATTCCATCGGAATTCCGGAGAGGAAAATATCCACCGGGTTGCGAAATTCGCGGTAGTGGATATCAACATTGCCGGTTACAACATTACCCAGCGGATCAACAAACGCGTTTGGTTTGAAATAAAGCTTTGATCCGCTCGAATGAGTTACAATTCCGCCTTTGGACGCTTTTACTTTGTAACTGGAATATGTCACATTTAATCCACTGAGCGGCGGGGCGATTTGCCGTTTGAGCGGCGCGGCAACTATTTGTTCCGGGGTACGGGTATTCGCCTGCTGCACGATTTGCGGGAGCTTTGATTCAGCCGGGATTGTTTCCGTTTTGTCAATAATAAGAATGGCTGTAACTGCGAGTGCAGCAACCGCGGCAAAACCGGAACCGATGAACCAGCTTTTTTTCCAGAATGGTTTGTACACTATTTTTCCGGGCGCGGCGTTGTATTTTTGCAACAACGCTTCAAAATTTTTCCCCGAAAGAATTTCAGAAGAGGCTGGTTTTGGGCGGTCGGTATTTACTTTATACTTTTTCATGGTTTCATAATGCGTGCCCGGTGCTGCGGGAGGGGCATTATTCCCTTTTGGTTCAGGCTCAATCGCTAAGCGCGTTTTGCCTGTTTTGTTTTTCCGGTGATTATTCTTTTAAGTTTTTCAAGTAAGCGGTACGTTTTCACTTTCGCATTATTTTCGGTTATTCCAAGAATCTCCGCAATTTCTTTAAAAGCCCTTTTTTCAAAAAAACGCATTTCAATGAATTGCATGTCTTCCTCTTCCAGCTCCAGCACTGCCTCCTTCAGCGCATCGATGTAAGGAGCATATTTATCCTCCTCCAGCTCATCCGCCATATCGCGCAATCCGGCAGTTTCAATGTTCACTGTGCGTTGCGTCTGTTGTTTGCGGAAAACCGTATATACTTCACTCTTTGCAATACGATACAACCAGGATGCGAACGGAACGCCTTTGAACTGGTATTTGTGGAGGTTCAGCATAGCCTTCAGGAAAACCTGTGAAGTCACATCAAATGCAACGTCTTTGTCATCCATGCGCTGCCACACAAAAAGAAATATCCTTTCGTAGTAATTATTGTAAAGGACCTGAAAGCGGGCCGGATCTTTTTTCGCCTCTTCCACCAGAACGTTCTCGCGAAACATGTCCTCCCTAGTAGCGTGATACTTTGAAACAACCTCCATGGTTGGGGGTTTGATCGTTACTGACCGCATCGGTAGTCCTTAAAGTTATATGTATAACGAAATTCTGCCAAAAGGATACAATGAAAACGCTGAAATGTACCAGTAAAGTAGAAGGCAATAAACTTACAATCTTGATTATCTGCGGATTAACAATTTTTATTCGCTCGCAGAACGGGCCGGCATATTCGCTTCTTTGACTTTTTGCATGACTGCAAACACAACAATACTGATCACGGATGCAAAAAAGCACCAGACCGAAACGATATAGTCGCGATAAAAGACAGCTGTAATCAGGTACGATAAGAGGACGGCGACGGCGAGTCCATGCGTTCTTTTTACAGTAGAGAAAAAAGGCGGGCCGATGGTGGCAAGCATGTAAAAAGCGCCGCCGTACAAGGCAAGATTAGCAGGATATTCTTGTTTATAGGAAATATGTCCTCCCATTGCGCTGGCAGTTACGCTGTAGGAAAGGAGGCAATAAGCGAGATAAAGCGAAAGCACCGCGCCCATCGCTACCAGCATCATCAGAATTTTTTTCCGTTTTTTTTCACTTTCGAGCAGGTAAATGGAAAGCGGTACCCATGCGGGCCAGACTACCTGCGCAAAAAATATAAAAATGTATGTTGCGGGCTCCCGCAGGAATTCGTACCCTGGATTTATTAGTGATAACCATACAAATCCTTCGGTAATTTGTTGCACTGCAAAAAGGAAAGGGATTGCGGCAAAGGGAATTTGTGAAGGATGCTGCGCTTTTTTAATGGACGCTGTCCCGATGACGGAGAGCACCGCTCCTGCGGCAAAACTTGCGGTGGCTGAAAAACACATGAGGTTGTTTTAAATATTGTCGCTCCCTCTGCAAACTCTATTCTACAAGGTACGCTTTAATTGAACTTTCTTGAAAAGCATGAAGCCTGAAACGATTTATTTAGTGATTATAACCGGAGATTGTTAAAAAATAAAAACTATATGCAAAAGGGAATTTCGCCCTCAAACCAGACGCAGAACCGTACGTGAAAATCTAGCTTCATACAGTTCGTGTCAATTTTAGTGACTGATCATCAACTCATTGCCATTTTGAGTCTTTTTATCATTCATCACTTAAATCCCATTTGCCATTCATCCTGTTGGTAGGTTGGAAATAAATACCTCAAAAAGGATAACTTCGCATGACAAGCTCTATGCTACTGGGAGAAAGATACAGGAACGATAAACAGGTTTTTCGAAGATTATCCTCTTTTCAGGAGGAAATGATCCGGAGCATTGAAGCTAAAATCGAACAAGGTGTATACCGTTTTGAAAAAGTACCTTGTGATATTTGTGGAAGCACTGATTTTATATCGATTTCGGAAAAAGACAGATACGGCCTTTATATGCCCGTAGGGGTATGTATCGGGTGCGGTCTGGTCCAAACCAATCCGCGGATGACGCAGGAGAGCTACAACCAGTTTTACAATTACGAATACCGGAAACTTTATAATGCCTCTGACCGGCCCACGCATGAATGGATCATGAACCAGCGCCGGTCCGGAGAATGGATTTTCAAATACATTGAGGAAAGCCGGCTGCTGAAAGGAAAAAAATATTCCGAGCTCTTAGTTCTGGAAATAGGGTGCGGTTCTGGTGGCATACTCATGTATTTTAAAGAAAAGGGATTCCGTACAAAAGGAATTGATCTGGGTGAAGAGTACCTGAAGTTTGGCGCTGAAAATTACGGACTTGATTTGGAAACAAACACCCTGGAAAATCTCCGGCTTGAAACGAAAGCCGATATTATAATTTACAGCCACGTGCTCGAACACATTCTGTCTCCTTCCAGGGAACTTCAAACACTGAAACGATTTATCCATAATGACAGCCTGATATACATCGAAGTTCCAGGGGTAAAAATTATGATGAATAGTTACAAGAATGATTTTATCTCTTACTTGCAGAACGCCCATGTTTACCATTACACGCTCACCTCCCTCAAAAATTTATTTGATAAGAACGGATATCAGCTGATCAGGGGAACCGAACAGATCAAATCCCTGTTTAAACCAGGGAACACGGCTAACGTCCGGTTTATCAATGACCGGAATAATGTGCTTCGCTATTTGAAGCGCGTAGAGTTTGTGCGGAAAAATATACCTTTTGTTCCCTATGAAATAAAGAATAAAATGCTGAACCTTTTTTTGAGAAGTATTAAAGCTTTGGGTATATATACTCTTGTGAGAAGCGCCTACCTGGCTGTCCGGAAAAAGCAGGGGCGGCCGAAATTTCGGTGATGAGTCGTTTAGCGTAGTTGATTTCCTCAGTGCGCCGCTCCGGAGTCTCCGCAAAACTTCGTACCTACGGCTGTGCATACCTTGATTTTTCCGCTGTGGTTTTTTCTGCTGAACAAACGTGTGTCAGTTGGATCATAAAAATAAACCACAGCTCCAATGAGCAGGCTTGCCAGGAATGGATAAGCGATGATCCGAAGAGTGGAAATAAATTCGACTAACTATTCAAAAAATTTCACTTGTTAGTCAAACTATTTCTCTCCATAAATAACCAACGCGCTTGCGTTGATCCGGATATTTCCTTCCGCGTACTTATTGTTAATCGCCTCGTACACTTCTGTTTTGATTTTCTTTTTCATTGGTTCATCCGCTTTGCTCAGCGCAGCAACGATTGGCGCGCCGATTTCGGTCATCAGATTCCAATAAACATCCGTTGTACCGCAGTTCATTTTGCTTGTGATCTCCATTTCAGAAATCTTTTTCAAACCGGCTTGTCTGAATAAATCGGCGATAAGGCCGCTTTCCGCGCAACGGAACATGCCCGGTGCCCCGGCTGGCGGCGGAGGAAGCTCCATGTTTTTATTAATGGTGCCCATGATAGCCGTTACCCAGAAATTCTTTTCCGGGATGTTCCATACCGTTGTGGCCATTCTTCCGCCGGGTTTGAGCACACGCGCCATTTCTTTGGCGGCAAGAAACATGTCGGGGAAAAACATAAAACCGAAACGGCAGCTGATGGCATCGAACGTATTGTCTTCAAATGGCAATTCGCACACATCGCAGGCAACTGTTTCAATGTTTTTTATGCCTCTTTTCGCCGCATTCTCGCGGGCGATCACCAGCATGTCTTCGGCCAGGTCGGTAATGACAACCTTTCCTCCATTTACCATCGTGGCAATGGTCAGTCCCGGCTCGCCGGTGCCCGCCGCCACATCCAGCACGATCTCATTTTCTTTCGGCTGAAGCAGGCGAATGATCTCTTCGCCCATAGGCTTTAAGAAATCCATGGTGAGTGAATCCCATTTTTTCCAGCCGGAGGAAAACTTGTTCCAGGATTCCTTTTGCTGTTCGCGGATTTGTTCGAGTTGCTGTTCCATTTTTGGTTGGTTATGTGGTTGGTTGGTTAGTTGTTTGTTGTTAAGTATTCGATATTTGGCTTGTCTAATAGAACGACGCTCTCAAATCTTCAGAAACATTTTTATTGGTATCTGCCCTTATTTTGCCAAGCTCAAGAATATAAAACGTTTCATTGACATCTATGATTGTATCGGTTTCGTTTGCCACACTTCGATCATACGTATAAACGGTTTCGGTAAAAACCTCCGGTTGACCGGCAGACATATATAACCATGATCTTTTACTTAATTTTTCTCCCGCATCACCCCACTCTTCTGCCAACTCCACATGATACAGGATGCTGTCAGCCTTCTGATCATACACAAGAAGTTTTATAGAGGATGATTCATAGGTAGAAGGGGTCCGGGTTATTAGTCCTATTCGGGAACTGTCGATTGGAAATTTGAAGCAAGCATAGAACTCTTCATGATTTGAACGCCCCGGCAGTTCATCGGGCAGTAAATCGATTTCATCATTTGCCAGAGGAGTGCCTGAATATTTTCCTTTTACTCCCTGCTCACGATCATAATAGACTTTCAAGGTATCAAATGAAATCAGTTTATATTTTGCGAGCAGTCTTTCAAAACGGGTCAGGGTATCACTTTCTGTTGCGACTGAGTTATTATTGTCCGAACAGCTTAAGAAAAAGAATAAACATGAAAAAACAATGGTTGACAGGATTAGCGCTTTCCTGAATCGGACTGAAACTGTCATTTTTCGGAGAAATTTTATTACTCCGAATGTACGATTCTTTTATCTGCCCTAAAGCTCAATAAGCACCTTAAACACCGCAAAATCGCGCGGTCAGTTCACACACTATTCCACATGATAGCGCAACAGCCGCCCTACATTCATATCCGGCGAAGCATCATAATACTGTTCCTCTTTCACAACACCAATTCCGTCGCAGTAGTAGATATTGTTGTAGCGCGGATTATCCCAGTTATAATTTGGGTGAAAATAAGTCACCTGCGTTACGACGGCCGTAATAAACATGCCTGCGGGAACATTAACCAGCGTATTACCACTGGTCATATAATGGTACGTGCCGCTGTAATTTGAAATGGAATCGAATGAAAACAAATAATTATCATAAACAGGCGCAAAAAGTTTTTCACCGTGGCAGGTGACTATAAATCCCGCCGAATCGCGCACATATTCGACACAAGACAGACATGGTATCCAGTTCATTCCACGTAATTCATAATAAGTTTCGCCGTTAATGAGCGAATCTTTTGAAATATACACGCTGTCTTCGGGGTAGGTAATTGTTTCGGTGCCGTTGGTGTCTATTCTTACACATTCATATATCCAGTAATTGCCAATTGCCAGTGGCAGCGCTGCGACAGGAGGAGGATTTACCGGCGGGGTAATCGGCGCCGCGGGTTCGTCTTTTTTGCAACCCTGGATGAGTAGGAGGAGAAATGGAATGATAAGAAAATACTTTTTCATGGCTTGCCGGTATTATTACGGGTCAATAACGTTATTACAATCATATTATTACTGATTCTCCGGGAATAAAACGCCTGAAATAAAATAATCGCGGTAGCTATATTAAGGTCATTTCATACAAGTGCCCCTAATCCCTATAGCTCTTGCCATGAGATGAATAGAACCATCCTTTTCAAGGGGCAAACGTTCCCGGATTTCTGTTTTCAACTTTTCCTGGATGTCCGGATCAAGGCCGGCAAAGTAACCGGGCGCAGGACCCTGTCCGCCGAGAAAAGGATTCCAGTAATCGTCAAAATCGTGGAATACCGTTAAGATATCCAGGTTCGATGCCTTCACATCAATTAATCCTGCATTCAGGAAAATCTCCTGCAGATTGCGGATATTGCAAATGCGAAACCGTATTCCTTCGTCCACTTTTGTGGCCGCCGGATCTAACCTGACAGCCGCGTCCCAGAAAATCCGTAGCAATTCCATTCTTCCCGCATAATCCCAAACATATGCGGCCAGGGTGCCGCCCGGCTTCAGCACTCTTTTCATTTCCGAAAAGGCGCGGTCTATATTGGGAAAGAAATTCAGCGCGAGTCCAGAAACAACAACATTACAGGATTGACTTTCCAAGGGCAGGTCTGAAGCGCCGCCGTTTTTGAAAATAACTTGATTACCAAGTCGTTCTTCGGCCTTCTCCAGGAATTTAGCTGAAGGGTCAACCGCGTGGATGGAGGCGGGACTATTATGAATAAGAATAGCCTCACTCAATGCGCCGGTGCCGCATCCAACATCCAACCAATGCAGATTACCGGGAAGGCGAAGCCAGTCTAAGAAAACAGGCGCCATTTGCCGGCTCCATCGTCCCATGAAATATTCGTAGGGATCGCCACTGCTCCAATTTTCAGTCTTGCTTTGCATTGTAAGTTTTCTTTGATCCTGAAAAGTGTGATTTAATTTTCAAAATACCAGGTGGGTTCTAATAATCCGGTGGACTGTTGTAACCAATTATATGAGTTTAAAATTAACCAGAAACTTTTCTGCAGCAGGTCTTGGAAAATAATTACAAACGACCCTGATCAAAAAAAATCCCAAACCCCAGCGCGAAAGCTTCTGGAATTTGGAATTTTTTTTATTTGGAATTTAATGACTCACCACCAGCTTCTGCACCACACGCTGTCCGCCGAAAGTAAGCTCGTAGAAATAAACGCCGTTCGCCAGCGCGCTCACGTCAAGCGTCCAGGAATTCGTGCCCT
>DATDOQ010000127.1:0-2437 GCA_035293205.1 Bacteroidia bacterium | reverse complement strand
AAACATCACCATTGTCATTGAAGACCCGGAGAAAAAATATTTTGGGGACACACTTTTCAAAACCATGAAGCTTGTGGAAGTTCCGGGGCGGATCGTTTCATGCGGAAATGTAAAATATCTCCAGGTTTTTAAATTTGAATTGCAATGGTTTGACAATGAAATTAAACGAAAAGAAATCCTTCTTTACATCGAATGTCCGCAGGCATTGGGCAGCAATTTTTATTCGCCCGGCGCGGAATATATTATCACGGCAATACCACTTACAAATAAACTGACGGAGGGAAAACAGGTTTATACCGTGTATGGCAGCCAGCAGCTGGAAACTTATTATTGCCTCAGGATACGCAGGGTGGGGAATTAAATGTCAAATGATTTCGTGTGTGGCTAAAATTTGTGCTTTGGCAGCATTTTTAAAAAGAACCACGGAGGTAAAAAGGAGGTATGCACGGAGATTCTGTGTTCAATTCCAAATTAAATGCAAATTATTTATATTTGGAGTTGAGAGAATCAAGAGCGGAGCTTCTCCAGCTCGGGAAGGGCGGCCTTGTGTCGCTCTTCATAATTTATGTCATATTCCGCTTAATCGTGTGGGATATTGAGCGCAATAGCAGATTTTTTTAAAAAGAACCACGGGAAAAACTAAAAATTAAATTCAAAAAATAATCATTTAGCAAGCTTTTCGAGCAATTCTTTGTCTTCAGATAAAATTTTGCTTAAGTATCTGGAAAATTCAATTTTGTCTTTGCTTTGTTTTCATTCATATTCTTTTTGCAGCTCCTCGCCATGCAGGATCTGCAGGTAACAGTCATACCGCGTTAAAGCAATTTCTGAATTCTCGACAGCTTCACGGACAGCGCATCCAGGTTCCCGGTCGTGGAGGCAGCCATGATATTTGCATTTACCGAAACGGGCGCGCATCTCAGGGAAAAAATGCGAAAGCTCGTATTTATCCATATCAACAATACCGAATTCTTTTATGCCGGGCGTATCGATGATCCAGCCGCCACCGGGAACCGCGTGCATTTCGGCAAATGTGGTGGTGTGCATTCCTTTGCTGTGCACTTTCGAGATCTCCCCGGTTTTCAATTCGAGTCCGGGAATCAGCGCGTTGATCAATGTGCTTTTACCCACTCCTGAATGACCGGCAATAAGATTTACTTTTTGCGCCATCACTTCTTGTAACCGGTGGATGTCGTTTTCATCCGTTGAAGTGATCAGGTAACAGCCATATCCAAGCCCACGGTATAAATCAAGAAGCATCTCCACATACTCTGTTTCTTCTTCGTCCAACAGATCCTTCTTATTAAAAATGACGGATGCAGGAATGCCGTATGCTTCAGCAGTGACAAGAAAGCGATCGATAAACCCGGTGGATGTCCGCGGCGCAAATAAAGATGCCATCACATAACCATGGTCAATATTCGCGGCTATGATCTGCGTTTGTTTCGACAGCTTCGTTGAACGGCGGATGATGTAGTTTTTCCGGTCGTGCAGGTCAACAATAAAACCCGTTCCATCTGGTGAAACTTCCACTTTTACAATATCGCCAACGGCAATAGGATTTGTATTCTTCGTATGAAGGCCTTTGATGCGGAACTGTCCCATGATGCGGCTCTGCAACACGTTCCCGTTATCAAGGTGAACCACATACCAGCTCCCGGTCGATTTCGTCACCACACCTTTTTCAAGATTCATTGTGTAAAGTTACGGGTGCGCCTGATACGACCGAACCGCTCCTGTTACGAATCCTTAACACGATTTCCCCTGCTTTTTCAGTACTTTCGCTGAGCACCTAAAATGAAAATACTGTGTCGATAAAAGCAGATTATATCTCCAAGGTTTACGGTAAGCAGCATGCGCTCGATAATGTTTCTTTTGAAGTGAAGTCAGGCGAGATCGTCGGATTTTTAGGACCCAATGGCGCGGGGAAATCGACCATGATGAAGATCCTGACTTGCTTTATTCCGCCGACTGCCGGTAACGCAAAAGTGAATGGATTTGATGTTATGAAAGAATCGCTTGACGTGCGGCGGAGTGTTGGTTATCTTCCGGAACATAACCCGCTTTACCATGACATGTATGTGAAGGAGTATCTCGAATTCATCGCGGGATTGCACCAGCTGCAAAATGTTGCCGTCCGCGTAAATAAAATGATAGACATCACGGGCCTGGGAATCGAGCAGCATAAAAAGATCGGCGCGCTTTCAAAAGGATACCGGCAGCGGGTCGGTTTAGCCCAGGCGCTCATACATGATCCGGCCGTTTTGATTCTGGATGAACCCACCACCGGACTTGATCCCAACCAGCTGGCGGAAATCCGGGATCTGATCCGCAGCATCGGCAAGGAAAAAACAGTAATGCTGTCCACTCACATCATGCAGGAAGTTGAAATCCTCTGCGACCGCGTGATCATTATAGATAAAGGGCGCATTGTGAC
>DATDOQ010000126.1:0-9049 GCA_035293205.1 Bacteroidia bacterium | reverse complement strand
GAGCCACAAAAATTCCATTTGCATACGTTGCGCTCAGGTTCGTATTCGTGCTTCCGTAAAAAGTAAGCGTTCCCTGGAAATCGCCGGCCAAATAAACGCCGCCTGCATCACACATGAGCGAATTTGAAATATTCACCGCGGCATTCCCGATTTTGCGAAACCAGATTTCATTTCCGGCGGCATCATATTTCACCACAAAAATGGCATTCAGCATCGTATTGAAATGCGGAACATCGAACGTGATCGTATCGGAAAACTGCCCCGTGATGTAAATGTCTCCTGATGCATCGCAGTCCACATCAAAACCGCGGTCGCTCAGCCAGCCGCTGCCTTTTTTCGCCCAGAGAAAATTTCCGTTCGCGTCCAGCTTCGTGGTGAATACATCGGTCGTACCGTTCAGGCTGTTCAGCGTTGTGCTGCCGAATGCGGCGGAACCGGCAAATTCACCCGTGACGATCACGTTACCCGCATTGTCCACCGTTATTCCATTGCCAATATCAGAACCGCTTCCCCCCGCGCGCTGCACCCACACACAATTTCCGGCGTTGTCATATTTTGCAATAAAAATATCCTGCACCCCGGAAGAAATAACCGTGTTCCCGCCGAATGTTGCCGTGCCGTTGAAGAATCCGGTTATGTAACTGTTGCCTGCCGCATCCACTTTGATTGACAAGGCCCGGTCAGATCCGCTGCCGCCCGCTTTCACGGCCCAGTTAAAAATCCCGCTTGTGTTGAGGCTGGCCACATAAATATCATCAAGCCCCGAAGAGCCGATGCTCAGGGCGCCAAAATTTGCCGTTGTTGTAAAATAACCGGTGATGCAGGAATTGCCGGCGGCATCTATTCCAATATCCGCACCCTCGTCAATCGTTGCTCCGCCCGCATGCTGCATCCAGAATTGTCCATGCGCGAAACATGGAAAGCATAAAATAATCAAAAAGAATATTTTCCCTGTAAAAACGCGCATGCAGGTTGATTTGCCATCAGAAAGATAGGGGAATAAATTCCAAAAGAAAACAAACCCGATGGCTATCGGGTCCAAATTCCAAATAAAAAACAAATTCCAAATTCCAAATGAACTTCTCTTTGGAATTTGGAATTTCCCCATTTGGAATTTCAACCGCTATTCCTGATAATACACCCGCTTCACTCTACGTGATACATTCGTCAGCACTTCATACGGAATAGTGTCCATGTCTTTTGCCAGCTCCGTCACCGGGTGGTCCGGACTGAAAACAATGACGGAATCCCCTTCGGCACAGGGAATGGCTGTTACATCGAGCATGCACATGTCCATGCACACATTTCCCACCACGGGCGCGGGTTTGCCATTGATGTACATTTTACCGGCGCCATTTCCGAGCTTGCGGCTTAATCCGTCCGCGTAACCGATCGGGACGGTGGCAATGCGCATGTTTTGCGCCACCACACCTTTGCGGCTGTAACCAATGGTTTCACCTGCCGCTACGTTTTTCAATTGCGAGATAGTCGTGCGCAGGGTGCTTACCTGCCTGAAATTTTTCTGGTCTTCTTCGTTCGCCGAAATTCCATACAGCGCAATTCCCAGCCGCACCATCTCAAACTGCGCGTCCGGAAAACGCTGGATACCGGCCGAATTCAGCATGTGGCGGTCGATGCTGTAAGTAAAATGTTTCCGGATCGCATCACTCATTTTTGTAAATAAACGGATCTGCATGCGCGAGAATTCATCATGCTCAGGTTCATCGCTGGCTGCAAGATGTGAAAAAACAGAACTTACTTTTAAATCGCGACTGTTGCGCAGGCGAACGATCAATTCGTTGATGTCATCCTCTTCAAAACCGAGGCGCCGCATTCCTGTATCCAGCTTGATGTGTACCGGAACCAGCGGGTGCTGCGGATGCCGCTGACGGAATTGCCGGGCAGTTTCATCAAAGAGCTGGAGCACGCGGAAAGAAAATAGCTCCGGCTCGAGCTGGTAATGGATCATCGTTTCATAACTCTGCTCCTCCGGATTCATCACCATCACCGGGAGCGTAATTCCCGCGCGGCGCAATTCGACACCTTCGTCGGCGTATGCAACCGCCAGGTAATCCACGCGGTGAAACTGCAACACATTAGAAATTTCAAAGCTGCCGCTGCCATAGGAAAATGCTTTCACCATGGTCATCAGCTTCGTGCCGGGATTCAAACGCGAACGCACGAAATTGAGATTATGCACCAGCGCGTTCAGATCTATTTCGAGCACCGTTTCGTGCGCTTTTTGCTGCAGCGCATTGCTGATCAATTCAAAGCTGAACGGACGCGCGCCTTTCAGCAGGATCGTTTCATGATGAAAAGAGGCAGGATGAAACGCGCTCAGAAAAGCGGCTGTTGATGGATGAAACTCCGTGTCGAGTCCGTCGAAAAAATCCGCGCAGCGGGAAAGACTTTCGCCGATGCCGATAAACCGCTGCACGCCTTTGCTCTTCACCAACTTTGCCACTTCGGCATATAATTGCTTTTCAGCGATCCCGCTTTGCAGAATATCGGAAAGGACGATAGTGCGCTTCGGATGCTGCTGCTGCTGGTTCAGGAAATCGAGCGCCACCGCGAGCGAACCGATGTCGGAATTATAACTATCGTTGATGACCGAACAATTATTCATACCTTCTTTCAGCTCGAGGCGCATTGCTACCGGCGATATCAATTCCATGCGCGCGGCAACGGTTTCTTCCGCCACTTTCAATGTTTTCAGCACCGCCCAGCAATGGCAGGCATTTTCGATGGAAGCCTCATCGCTGAACGGAATATGGATCTCTGAGAACTTATTGTCAAAAATTCCCTGTATCCGCGTTTCCCCTTTGCCTTTGGTGATTTTGGTGATGAGCAGATCCGCCTTCGTTTTCCGCGACCAGGTAAATATTTTACTTTCCACGCAAGTTTTCCGGATTACTTCAAAAACACGCGGATCATCCTTGCAGCAGACTACCATTGGCGCGTTTTTCAAAAGTTTTACTTTTTCAATTATTTTTTGCGCGGAGCCCGTAAAATTTTCATCATGCGCTGTTCCGATATTCGTGAGCACCGCAATATCGGGGCGAATAATTTCCGCGAGGTGGTCCATTTCCCCGCTGCGTGAAATTCCGGCTTCAAAAATTCCAAGGTTAAAAGATTCATCCATTTGCCATACCGACAAAGGAACGCCCACCTGCGAATTGTAACTTTTCGGACTACGCACAATCGAAAAATCATCGCGCAGCAGCTGCCAGAGCCATTCTTTTACGATCGTTTTTCCATTGCTGCCCGTTATGCCGATCACCGGGTAAGCGAATTTCCGGCGATGAACCGCGGCTAACTTTTGCAAAGCGGCAAGACTATCCTTCACCACCAGAAAGTTCGCGCGGGGAAACTGCATTTCCGCATTCGCAGGTAATGTTTGCACCACAAAGCTCCTGATCCCTTTGGTAAATAAATCCGGGATGAAATCATGCCCGTCATGCCGCTCGCCTTTGATCGCGAAAAACAAAACATTTCCCGTATGCGCCAGCTGGCGGCTATCAATCAGCAGGCCGTTCACAGGACCGTCGCTCAAAATCATGGACGGATTTGCTTCCAGGATTCCAGCTATATCGGATATCGAATAATTCACAAATATTTTTTCTGGCCCTAAAGATAGTTAACGAATGGAGAATGGAGGGATCCACCTACGCTGAAGCGCTTCGGCGGACAAGGGAGGAGGGAGGGAGGAGAGCGGCCTTAAAACATTTACCTTTGAGAAAAGCTGCCAAATCAAAATCATTTATTTCTGTTACCACATTTATGGGAAAACTCAGCGAGACCCGCGAAAATCTGAAAAAGGAAATCGCGAAGCTGCTTGAAAAAACGTCGGACGGTTCCATCATGGCAAAAGTTTCAGGGGAGAAACAACATGAAATTGACATGCTTCTAGCTGACCTGGCAACACTTAGCAATAAGATCGCTGCTTTAAGGGCCCTGCTCGATATTCCGGAAGAAGAAAATGAAAGGGCGACACTTCTGGAGGATGAACAATCTCGGCCGGAAGCGGAAGCGACTCCCCAGGAAGTCGTTCAACCGGAAATAGAATTGCCCCGGCCGGAAATAAAAATCGAAGTGCAGAAATCCGGCGCGGGTAAACCGTATCCTGATCTGCGTTCAATGATCGGCTTTAATGAGCGGATCATGTTTCAGCGCGACCTGTTTGAAAATAAAAATTCAACCTACGAAGAAGCGCTTACCCAGCTCAACGGCTGCATTTCGTACGAAGAGGCTGCAGCAATTCTTACCATTCTTCAAAACCGGCATTCCTGGAAAGACAACCGTGAACCCGTCCAGATCTTTAAAGAACTTGTGAAACGCCGTTTCAGCTGATATGCGACTCCTGCTTTTTTCCGCGCTTCATTTTTTATCGCTCCCTGCTTTTGCACAGGATAAAACCTACGCGCGACAGGTGATCGACACGCTGGCATCGCCTTCCATGCACGGCCGCGGTTACGTGAACAACGGAGATAAGATCGCTTCCGCGTATATCGCCGGCGAGTATAAATCGTTCGGGCTGCTTTCATTTAATATTCCCGGAAATTATTTCCAGGATTTTTCATTCCCGGTCAATACCTTCCCGGGAAATGTCGAGCTCACCTTTCAATGGCAGGACGGCAAAAAGCAAAAAGGATTTACCGGAGAAGATTTTCTTGTGCGCGGTGAATCGCCTTCCGTCAAAGGAAGCTTTAAGGTGATCCGTCTCGATTCCACAGTTGTTTACGATAATGGAAAATGGGAGTTGTTTAAAAATACAAATCTGAAAAAACATTTTGTGCTCGTTGATACTTCCGGCGTGCGAAACCGGAAACAACTTTCGTACATGACGGATTTTGTAAAATATCCACGCAATGTGAAAGGGATCTTGCTCCCGGTGAAAAACAATGTGGTCGAAGGTTCGCATGATTGTTCGAAGCTCACCCCGCTGGGCATGTCGTATGTTCAATCTACCATCCCCGTTGTGGAGATTGCCCGTGAATTCGCAACCGCGACCGCGATCGACATTTGCATTGGCGCGAAATTTCTGAAGAAATACACTTCCCGGAATGTAATCGGTTATATAAAAGGAAATCTTTATCCCGATTCATTTATTGTTTTTACCGCGCATTACGATCATCTGGGCCGAATGGGAAAAGATGCGTATTTCCCCGGCGCCAACGATAATGCCAGCGGCGTTGCCATGCTGCTGAGTCTTGCCCGCTATTATGCAAAACCTGAAAACAAGCCGCGGTGTTCGATCGTTTTTATTGCTTTCAGCGCGGAAGAAGTCGGCCTGCTGGGCTCCGGGCATTTTACACGACAACCATTGTTTCCGCTGAAAGCGATTCGTTTTCTTGTCAACATGGATATACTCGGAACCGGCGATGAAGGCATTACGGTTGTCAACGCCACACTACAGGATTCCACTTTTAAAAAGCTCAAAGCGCTGAATGAAGTAAATAATTATCTCGTCCTGGTGAAACCCCGCGGTCCCGCGGCGATCAGTGATCATCATTTTTTTACGGAAGCCAAAGTGCCCTGCTTTTATATTTACACCCTTGGCGGAATTAAAGCCTACCACGACACCTGCGACCGGAGGGAAACTTTGCCGTTAACAGAATTCGAAGATCTTTTTAAGCTCCTGCGTGATTTTACCGGGTGGATAGATTCAAAATAATTGAAATTTTTAAGGATATTGGCCATGTTATGCGCTTCAAAATCGGGATGCAAGATCCATGATGCAAGATGCAGGATGCAAGATTCGGGACCAAAATGAAAAGCAACCAGTAAATTGATTGGCCGGCATTATTATTACTCCGTGCCCCTCCGTGCATACCTCCGTTTCACCTCCGTGGTTTTTCTACAATGGAAAAATGTTTTGCGTATTACATGTAACTTGCGCCCATTATTATTAGATAGATGAATTTGTCGCGTCTCTACATCATACCAACCCCCATCGGCAATCTCGAAGACATAACGCTCCGGGCGCTGCGCATTTTAGGCGAGGTGGATTTGATTTTAGCGGAAGATACGCGGGAGACGTCAAAGCTGCTGCGGCATTATAATATTCACAAGCCGCTGCAGGCGCATCATCAACATAACGAACATAAGACCGTGGAGATGATCACGGGAAAAATCGCGGCAGGCGAAAACATCGCGCTCGTGTCGGATGCCGGAACACCCGGAATTTCCGATCCCGGATTTTTGCTGGTGCGCGCTTGCATCCAGGCCGGTGTGGAAGTGGAATGCCTGCCAGGTCCGACAGCATTTGTGCCCGCGCTCATTTTATCCGGCTTGCCCTGCGATACGTTTGTTTTCGCCGGATTTCTCCCACAGAAAAAAGGAAGACAGACGAAATTAAAGTCATTCGCCGATGAAACACGCACCATGGTGTTTTATGAATCGCCCTACCGGCTGGTGAAAGCGCTGGGAGAATTTAAGCAGCATTTCGGGCCGGAAAGAAAACTCTGCGTTTCCCGCGAGCTGACAAAAATGTTTGAAGAGAATTTTCGCGGAACAGTGGAAGAAGCGATCGCTCATTTTTCGGCGAAGACGGTGAAAGGGGAAATTGTGCTTGTGATCGAGGGGCGGGGTGAGTAAGAATGTGCCGATGTTTCGATGTGCTGATCCTCCTACGCTACACTTCGGCGGACAAGTGTGATAATGAGAGAATGTGATAATGTGATAATGAGAGAATGTGAAAATGAGTGAATGTGGGAATGTGGGAATGTGGGAAGGAATGAACGAGGCTGAACATCATTTAAGCATTGGACAAAATTTGTAATGAAAAAGAATTGTTCCTTCGTGTATCTTTAGTGGCTATTTTTCTGTTTTTGATAAAGTATCCGTTTCCAAAACAAGAGCACAAAGGCGGTGGTCACCAAGACACAAAAAATAAACGAAGAAAAGACACGAATATATGGGCCAATCACTTTAGACCTTATTTTGTGAAACCTTTGTGTCTTTGAGTCTTTGTGGCTATTAATTAAAAGTGTCCACGCATAATATTTATTCATATTTCAAATTCATATTTCGTATTTCGTACATTCATATTTCGTATTTCGTACAAAAATTGTAAATCGTAAATTGTAATTCCCAATGCAGCATTTATCTCTTAAAACCGGCGCGCCACCGGGGACGCTGATGTATCTCGGACGGGCAACAAGCGAGAAAATCCGCATTACCCTCATCGAATACAACGAGCGGGAGTTTTATGAGAAAGAATTTTTTGACATCAATGAAGTGCTGATGGAAACGCATCCGGGTTTGCTGAAGTGGATCAATGTGGATGGCGTGCACAACACGGCGATGGTGGAGGAGATCGGAAAAATGTTCAATATACATTCGCTGACGCTTGAAGATATTGTAAACACCAACCAACGGGCGAAATTCGAAGACTATGACAATTACCTCGTGATGATCATGAAGATGATCTATGAGGATCCACGTATTCAAAAACAAAAACACGACGTCATTGTATCGGAGCAGCTGACCATTTTGCTGATGAGTGATCTCACGGTTATCTCTTTCCAGGAAGCGGAGGGCGGCGATGTGTTCGACATTATTCGCGAGCGGTTGCGACAGGGAAAAGGCCGCGTGCGAAAAATGCCGGCGGATTACCTGGCGTACGCGTTACTCGACGCGGTGATCGATTCTTATTTTGATGTGCTCGAAAAAGTCGGCGATGAGCTGGAAGAGCTGGAAGATTCGCTGATCGGTGAGCCAAAACCCGAAAGGCTGCGCGAATTGCACCATCTCAAAAGACAAATGGTTTACCTGCGCAAATCAGTCTGGCCCATGCGCGAGCTCATCAATAATCTCGAACGAAGCGAATCAGCGCTGATCAATCCGAATACAGGCATTTTTCTCCGCGACGCGCACGATCACGCCATACGCGTTATTGACACGGTGGAAACATATCGCGATCTCCTTTCAGGAATGATGGATCTCTACATGTCGAGCGTAAGCAACCGCATGAATGAAGTGATGAAAACGCTGACCATCATCACCACGATATTTGTTCCGCTTACTTTTATCGTTGGCGTTTACGGAATGAACTTCGCCTACACCGATCCGGATACGGGCGAAAAATTACCTTCGAACATGCCCGAATTGTATGCGCCATACGGATACCTGGCCGTTTGGGGATTCATGATCACCATTGTGGTATCGCTGCTTGTTTATTTCAGGCGAAAAAAATGGCTCTGAGCAGAAATTATTTTGGATGCTATATAATATCCTCACTCATTATCAGGCCATTTCCCGTAAATTAGCACCCGCAAACACCAATCACCATTATGAAAAAATTATTTTTATTCCTTTTGCTCGCGCCCTGCGTGGCCGTCAGCGCCGGAAATGAAGCTCCGGAACTTGCTTCTGTAATGTCTTTATTTTCGCCCTCACCCGCCCCCCGCGACACGAATAAAGTGGACGGCGCCGGCGCAAAAACCGGTTTCTGGGTAGAAAAAGAGGGCGCAAATTCCTGGGAAGGTTATTATGTGAACGGAAAACGCGAAGGTTCCTGGACAGGCTCCCGCATTGGTAGCACCTTGCCCGGCAATATTGATACCTATCGCAACGGGATGAAACATGGCGTTTCCATCGGCATCGATGCATCGGGAACGGTTTTTAAAATCGAAAATTATTTCAATGATACGCTGGAAGGAATTCGCAGAACTTATTTTGCCGGCGGCAAGTTGAAATCAGAAGAAATGTATACGCGCGGTAAATTGCATGGAAGTAAGAAGCTGTATGGAGCCAATGCCAAGCCGCTCGAGGAAGGAAATTTTGTGAATGGCGAGCGCCAGGGATTGAACAAATGGTATTACAGCGGCGGCGCGCTTTATACCGAGCTGAACTACCAGAACGGAAATCTCCAGGGAAAAATGACCGCTTATCATGTGAACGGAAATAAGCAAAGCGAAGGCATGTATGTAAATAATGAGATGGAAGGGGAATATTTTGAGTTTTATGAAAGCGGCAAGCTGAAGAAAAAAGGCATGTATCTGCACGGCGCGGAAACCGGCACGTGGACCACTTATTATGAAAGCGG
>DATDOQ010000125.1:0-3019 GCA_035293205.1 Bacteroidia bacterium | reverse complement strand
TGTTCTTTCAGCCATTTTTCGAATGACTCCGCAGTTTTATAATCTATTCCGGCCCCTGTTGAAATAAAGGAAACCGTGAGCCGGTACAGCTGCGAAGAATCCTGTTTGTTCGGGGTTGGCGCGGGAACTTCGTTAACTGTATCAGGCGTTTCCGAGGGCTGTTCCGGAACCGCGACACTGGTAACAATTGGCTGGCTGTCCGAATCCGATTGTGTTGCGCCATTTTTGGATTTGCATCCGGCGAAGCTGATTAAAATTATCAGCAAGAATGTTTTAGCGTGGACCATGAAACAAAAGTAATTGAATTCGCGCCTTCGCCGGACTGGTGCTGTTGTAAGCGCAATGAAAGATTATTGGTACTTCCTGTATAAAAGGATCCATCATCGCATTCCAATATGTACATCCATCCTTTCATGTTAACTAAAGATGAGGTTTCTTGGAGATTCTATTCCTCTAAACAACGGACATAGTATCCCATCCACTGGCTGGATTGGTGCATGTATAGACTATAAGAATTGGATGAAATAGAATAACTACCCGCGTACGGATAAAATATTTCGGTAGTAGTCCACCAGTAGCTTTCACTCCCCATGTTTCTAAATGTTCCGTTCGAAATTAAAAAACCTCCTGGCAATGCATTAAATCCACTTTTATTCGTACCATTTCCATCCAATTTTATTTTTTTTCCATATGAATTTTTTGATACATACTGTAACCAGCCCTGGGTTGATTTCAATTGTGATACGTCGTTTATGAATAAGATTGAAAAATCTTTATCAGATGGAACTTCAAACCCTTTCGGAGCAATACGATTGACAGAATCTACTACAGCGTACCAATTATATAATTTACCATATTTTGCTCCAATAACCGAATCATAATTGTAATAACACCAGCAGCCCTGCTTTTCGCGACAGAAGTTTTTCCATTCCCTTATTGTTTTTGCTTCAGGAATCAATTTACCGTTCCTATAATGCGAAGTAGCAAGGTTCGAGCTTATCCATTTCTGTTCTCCTATGGTTACTACCTGATAGGAATTGCCATCAAAGTCCTTTATTGAAAATGCGGTGTCTGTTTGAGCTGCTATATCCTTCCCTTTGAATTGTCCATTATAGTTTTGTGATCCGACAAATGATAAGATTATCAAGAGTAGGAAAAAGACAAATGTGGTTCTCATTTTGAAATAATATGAAAGTTAACTGAAATTGATCGAATGTATTATTTTCCGATGCAAAACCGCCCGAAAATATTTGCAAGAAGATCATCCGTTGTGATCCCGCCTGTAATAAGTCCAAGATGATGCAGCGCTTCCCGGATATCCTGCGCCAGCAGGTCGCCGGGAACTTTGTTGTTCAGTCCGTCAATGGTGCGCTGGATGGCGCTCGCGGTGTGGCGCAGGCTTTCCACGTGGCGGGCGTTGGTGACAATGGTTTCGGTGACATTCACCGTGCGGCTGTCAAAGAGGCTGACGAGCTTTTGTTTCAGATCGTCGATGTAGATTTTTTCTTTAGCCGAAATAAACAGGGCGTCAAATCCGGCGAATTCTTTCTGAATTTCTGAAACATCTTTTTTGTCAATCTTGTTGCCGACCACCAAGAGCTGCGCGCCGTGGAGATGCTGCTTCAGCTCGTCGAGCGCAATGGTCAGCTCGCGGCTGGTAACTTCGCGGACGTCGAACAGGTAAAGCACGATGGCGGAGGTTTTCATTGATTCTACCGAACGGCTCACGCCAATGGACTCGATCACATCCGTGGTGTCGCGCAGACCGGCAGTGTCAATAAAACGAAACAGCACACCGTCGATGCATAGCTCGTCTTCGATGGTGTCGCGTGTGGTGCCGGGAATTTCCGAAACAATGGCGCGCTCTTCTTCCAGGAGCGTATTCAGCAGCGTGCTTTTCCCGGAGTTGGGCTTGCCGACAATAGCTACAGGAATGCCGTGCTTGATTACGTTGCCGACTTCAAAAGAATCCACCAGGCGTTGCACGAGACGCTGAATCGTAAAAAGCAATTTACGCAGGTCTTCACGGTTGGCGAATTCCACATCTTCCTCCGAAAAATCAAGTTCGAGCTCGATCAGCGAAGCAAAGTTCAGCAGGTGTTCGCGTAATATTTTGATCTGCGAAGAAAATCCACCACGCATCTGTTGCAACGCGACCTGGTGCGAAGTGGCCGATTGCGAGGCGATGAGGTCGGCCACCGCTTCAGCCTGCGAGAGATCAAATTTCCCGTTCATAAACGCGCGAAGTGTAAATTCTCCCGGCCGCGCAAGCCGCGCCCCATGACGCACGAGCAGCATGAGCAACTGCTGCTGGATAAATGTGGAGCCGTGGCAGGAAATTTCTACGCTGTCTTCGCCCGTGTACGAATTGGGCGCTTTGAATAAGCTTACGAGCACCTCGTCCAGCATCAGGTCAGAATCGCTGATCACACCAAAGTGAATGGTGTGCGAAGGTTTGTCTGCAAGTTTTACCGGCTTGCCGCTTTTCGAATGAAAAAGTTTTTCGACAATCTGAATGGCATTTGTGCCGGACATGCGGACGACAGCAATAGCGGCAGTGCCATGTGCGGTGGCTAAGGCAACAATGGTGTCTTCCTGGTGGGGGTGCATAAGGGGGGCTAAGGTAAGAAAGAAGGGCAAGCGAGGAAAATCCTCCTACGCCCCGATAGCCATCGGGGCTCTGGCGGACAAGTGTGTTAATGTGATTATGAGTTAATGTGCTAATGTGAGAAATAATGGGAAAATGGGAAAATCCACCTTCGCTGAAGCTTCGGCGGATAAATGGGGGTAATGATGTAAACAAGGAACAGCGAAATTAGGTTGTATTATTAAACAATACTATAATACCTAAGGCCGAATAACGCATTTCAGGGTGAAATTTCCTCCGTGTACCCTCCGTGCATACCTCGTTTTTAACCTCCGTGGTTATAATTTTGCTGCGGCGCACGAAAATTTCATCTTTCAGCCAAGAAACCCTTCGAATTTGGAATTTGTCGCGATAGCTATCGCGGTTGGAATT
>DATDOQ010000124.1:0-9540 GCA_035293205.1 Bacteroidia bacterium | reverse complement strand
ATCATGTGAAAGCGCAGGAGGATGGCGCCTGGGTGCGTGAAGCCGCGGAGGCGCACGCGAAGAAAAAAGCATCCCGCGAACCCGGGTCAATGGTGGCGTAAGCAGTTAAAACTTTTTCAGAAAAAACCGATGAGCACCAATTCAAAAGACACACAGTTTCCACTCTGGGAAGTTTTTGTCCAGTCAAAATCCGGAACCCCGCACAAGCACGCAGGCAGCGTTCACGCGGCAGACAAGGAAATGGCGTTGCAAAATGCCCGCGATCTTTATACACGGCGGAATGAAGGCAACAGCATCTGGGTGGTTCCTTCCGCTGCCATCACTGCATCCAGCCCCGAAGACATGGGCCCTTTTTTCGATCCTTCAAACGATAAACCCTACCGGCATCCGACATTTTATGTGATCCCCGAAGGCGTAAAATATATCTGATATGAATAAGGACACACGCGAAGCATTGTTTGAATTTGTGCTGCGGCACGGCGACAATGCGTTGATCCATGGACACCGTTTGTCGGAACTCTGCAGCCGCGGACCATTCCTGGAAGAAGATATTGCAACGACAAATATTGCGCTCGATCTGCTTGGACAGTCGCGTATTCTTTACGCATACGCCTCGGAAGTTGAAGGAAAAGCAAGAACCGAAGACGACCTGGCTTATCACCGCATGCAGGATGAATTCAGGAATGCGATTTTGCTGGAGCAGCCCAACGGTGATTTCGCGTTTACAACAGCAAAACAATTGTATTATTCCGCATTTGCTTATTTATTCCAGCAACAGTTAAAAAATTCACCGGACCAAACGCTTGCCGGTTATTCCGCGAAAGCATTCAAGGAAACAACCTATCACTGGCGGCATTGCAGCGAATGGGTGATCCGTCTCGGCGACGGCACAGAAGAAAGTCGCCAGCGGATGCAGACTGCCATCAATGATTACTGGATGTACACAAACGATTTGTTTGCAACCATTCCGGGCGATGAACATCTCTTCAAAGAAGGAATTATTCCTGACATAAATGCGCTGAAGCCACACTGGACGGAACTGATCTCGGAAATTTTAAAACGCGCTACACTTGCAATGCCCGACACTGCGGCCTGGCAGCAAAGCGGAAGCCGTATTGGGAAACACACTGAAGAGCTCAGTTATATTCTTGGCGAAATGCAGTATCTGCAGCGAGCCTATCCGGGAGCCGAGTGGTAAAAGAGTGGTTGGTTTGTTTGTTGGTTAGTTAGTTGGTTAAGGAAAATTGTAACAGTAAACCACTTATCCAACTAACCACTTATCCAACTAACTACTTAACCAACCAACCAACTAACTAACCACTTACCCAACTAATTAACCATCCGCAATGCCTCTCCGCACAATAAACAAGAATCCACCCCAACATCCCGGTACAGAACCGCTGTGGAAAATTCTTGCTTCCGTTGTGGATCCGGAAGTGCCAGTATTGACAGTAATCGACCTGGGCATCGTGCGTGATATTGTATTAAAAGACAACAGCGTGGAAGTAGCCATCACCCCCACCTACAGCGGCTGCCCGGCCATGGATGTGATCGCTTCCGAAATTAAAACCGCGCTTCACCGCCATGGTTATCCGAATGTGCGCGTGAAAAATGTCCTGTTCCCTCCCTGGACAACAGACTGGCTCAGCGAAGAAGGAAAAGAAAAACTGCGCAAATACGGCATTGCTCCACCGGAGGAAACTACTTCTGATAAAAGTTTTTTGACCGGAAAATCAAAAACAGTGAAATGTCCGCGCTGTGGTTCGCAACACACGGAAAAAATCAGCCAGTTCGGATCAACAGCCTGCAAAGCATTGTGGAAATGCCTGGATTGTAAGGAGCCTTTTGATTATTTTAAGTGTATTTGATTAACGGAAGTCGTTTTCTTTCAGGTCAGACTGACGAAGAATCGATTTGAAAGTTCCAAGCGGGATCTCCTTTTTAGCCATTGGAACAATTACGGTTAAAACAGGATTCCCACTTTTTCTATATTTTGCATGGCTGCCTTTCTGAGAAATGAAATCAAAACCATGCTTAACCAATGCTTTGACGATTTGCGCTGATGAATAAAGCTTAGGCATACTTTACTTTGCTGCTGAAAATCTCAGGCCTCTCCACTTTTGCCAACTTCACTATTTTAGAATCTTCAAAATAAAGTTCCAGCGCTTCATTTAAATTCGTTAAAGCTTCTTTTTTTGTTTTTCCAAAGCTGGAAACGTCAACATTCAGGCATTGGGCCACATAATATTTGCCTTCTTTCCAGATAATATTTTTCAAGCTTACAATCATGGAATAAAAATACGCATTTATAAAGGAATCATCGTGCAAATTTTTAATACTTCTGCAGTTTTAAATCCCCCGCTCCAGATTTTCTCACTTATCTTACCTTTAACCCTATGCCTTCAATAATTACAGCAACCAACGGTCCAATTGCAGTCATCCGTTTGAATCGGCCGGATAAATTCAACAGCTTTAACCGTGAAATGGCCCTGGCGTTTCAGGATGCGCTGGACAATGCGGAGAAAGAAAAATCCATTCGCGCTATCTATATTACGGGTGAAGGAAAAGCTTTCTGCGCCGGGCAGGACCTCGGCGAAGCAGTTGACGACAGCGGCCCCGGCATTGAAAAAATCGTCACGGAACATTACAATCCCATCATCCTTCGTTTACGTCGAATTGAAAAACCAATTATCTGCGCGGTGAATGGCGTGGCGGCCGGCGCGGGAGCCAACATTGCGCTTGCATGCGATGTGGTGATCGCTGCTTCATCCGCTTCTTTCATCCAGGCATTTTCAAAGATCGGACTGATCCCTGACAGCGGCGGAACATATACATTGCCACGACTCATCGGGTTTCAGCGCGCTTCGGCCATCATGATGCTGGGTGATAAAGTTACAGCCGCTGATGCGCTCCAGATGGGAATGATTTATAAAACAGTTGGTGATGCGCAGCTCCAGGAGGAAGCAATGCGTATTGCCCAAACACTTGCATCCATGCCGACCAAAGCGCTCGGACGGACGAAACGTTTGCTCAATGAAAGTGTTTTAAATTCGCTTGAAATTCAGCTTAAACGTGAAGGGGAAGAACAGGTTGCCGTCACCAAAACGCACGATTACCGCGAAGGCGTGAAAGCGTTTCTTGAAAAAAGAAAACCTCAGTTCAAAGGGGAATAAGCTTGCCTTCCAATTTTCATTTACAATTTTGCCTTTTCCTTTCCTACCTTCGCCCCTATGTTCTCGAGTAAAACCAAAATCGGCGTCATTGGCTCTGGCGCGATGGGCAGCGGAATTGCGCAGGTAGCGGCCACCGCGGGCCACCTGGTTGTATTGTATGACAGCAACGCCGGACAGCTTTCGAAAGCAAAATCATCGCTCGCATCCACGCTGAAAATGCTGGCTGAAAAAGGAAAAATATCAGCGGGCGACGCAGACCTTATACTCCAACGCATCCAATTTGCGGAAAAACTTGATTCTTTCCGCGACTGCGGGCTCATCATCGAAGCCATTATTGAGCAGCTTTCCGTCAAACAGGAGGTATTTTCAGAGCTGGAAAAGATTGTGCCTGCTTCATGCGTTCTTGCCACCAACACATCTTCGCTTTCCATCACCTCCATCGCAGCCTCCTGCAAAGATCCTTCCCGTGTGATCGGCATTCATTTTTTTAATCCGGCCCCGGTGATGCCGCTCGTTGAAATTATTCCTGGGATCGTAACTAATTCCGCCATCACGGAGGCGGTAAAAAAACTGGTTGATTCCTGGGGAAAAACCACTGTGCTCGCGAAAGACACGCCTGGATTTATTGTGAACCGCGTTGCCCGCTCCTATTACGGCGAATCGATCCGCATTTATGAAGAAGGTATCGCGGATTTTGCAACAATCGACTGGGCGATGAAAACTTTCGGCGGCTTTAAAATGGGTCCGTTCGAACTGATGGATTTTATCGGGAACGATGTCAACTATGCCGTGACGGAAACCGTTTGGCAACAGTTTTATTACGAGCCGCGCTTCAAACCTTCCCTGACGCAGAAGCGGCTTTATGAAGCAAAAATGTTCGGCCGGAAATCAGGAAGTGGATATTATGATTATGCTGATGGGGCTGTCAAACCACAGCCAAAGAGCGATGAACTGGCGGGCAGGCAAATTTTCATGCGTGTGCTTTCCATGCTTATCAACGAAGCTGCAGACGCGCTTTACCTTGGTGTCGCGTCCCGCGAAGATCTTGACACCGCAATGATGAAAGGAGTGAATTATCCCAAAGGATTATTAAAATGGTGCGACGAAATTGGCGTGAAGGCAATTTATGAAACGCTTCAAAAACTTTTTGATCAATACGGCGAAGATCGCTACCGGCCTTGTATATTGCTAAAAAGAATGGCTGCCGGGAACAAGGCTTTTTTTGTATAGATCGCGCTATTTTTTATGTGCTATCGGATGATTTTTTTATATCTTTCCTTCCCATTAACCAAAAAATGCCTACAATGAAAAAAGCGCTTCTTACATTTTCAGGTCTTGTTCTGATGATGAGCCTTGCGGTTTTATCCTGCAAAAAAGATGATCCCCAGCCGACCAGCACCACTTCGGGCACTACAACAAGTTCGACTTCCGGAACTACAACCAGCACGACTTCCGGAACCACAACAAGCGTCACTCCACCCTGCTCACCCACCAGTAATACGCTCACACTGGGAAGCACTGTCTATAGTTTTAATACTTTTAATGGATTAGTTAATGGCAATCAGTATCTGATGGCAGCAATGACCAATATGAATTACCCGATGCTGAACTTTACATTCGATGTTGCAACGGTCACGACCGGGATCTATGATATTGCATTATTTGCCAGCGCGCCGGATGAGGTTTCGGTTCTCTTTTCGACCTCCGGATCATCTAGCAATATGTGGACAGCTTCATCCGGACAGGTGTATGTGAATGTTTCAGGCTCATCTATTACCTGTACAATCTGTAATGTCGGCTTCACTGACAGCACCCCAACGACACTGACGGTAAACAGCAAAGTTACCAAGCCCTGATAAATCTTCTTAACAGAAAGCTGTTTTCCATTGCGGGAAACAGCTTTTTTATTTTACATGAACCGGATCCGCCGACTTACCGTAAAATTCCGGCAGGGAATAACTCTTGACCTGCGGGCACTTTCCCTCTACCGGATCCTGCTCGGTTCACTGCTGCTGATAGATCTGTTCATTCGTGCAGGCGACCTCGAAATTTTCTACTCCGATAACGGGGCCGTGACACGTTCACTGGTTCAAACCACGCACTGGAACAATTTTTACATTCCGTTGCACATGCTTGCTGGCAGCGCCGGTTATGCAGCAGCGCTTTTTATTCTTGCCGGTTGTTTTGCATTCGCGCTGGTTGTTGGATGGAAAACCCGTTTGTTTACATTCCTCTCATGGCTAATGCTGGTTTCGCTTCACAACAGGAATGCATTCATTTTGCAGGGTGGCGATGAACTTTTACGCAACGCGCTTTTCTGGTCAATTTTCCTGCCGCTGGGTAGTTTTTATTCCATCGACAGCAGGTTAAAAGGATCGCCACGCAAAAAACATTTTAATGGCCTGGCCGCCGCCGGTTATTGCCTGCTTATTTTCAGCGTTTATTTTTTTTCGGCGCTTCAAAAAAATTCTTCAGAATGGCTTTATGATGGCACTGCCGGATACTACGCGCTCAGTCTCGATCAGCTGAAGCTGCCACTAGGAAAATTGATTTATCCTTACCCCTGGCTTTTGAAATTCATTACACACGCCATTTGGATAACAGAACTGATCGCAGGTTTTCTTCTTTTATGGCCCCGCAATAATTACCGGCTTCGCTTAACCGGGATTATTTTACTTGCAATGCTGCATTTGGGCATTGGACTCACCATCTACGTCGGACTTTTTTTCCTGATCGGATTGATAACCCTTGTACCGTTGTTGCCGCCGGCAGTGATGGATAAACTGGAAAAATTTGCTGGCTTTCTAAAACTTGGTAACCGGAATTTTCTGAAACCGCGCACGGAAGCGCCATGGCTCTGTTATTTCCGGCAGATTTTCCTGGGAGGTGTGGTCATTTTTTGCCTGCTCTGGAATTTCTCCAATGTGAGCTGGTTCCGTTTTACAATAATACGGCCCGCCAGGAATTTTGCGGCGCTTTTCCGGTTTGACCAGAACTGGGGCATGTTTGCGCCGAATGTATTCAAGGATGACGGCTGGTTTATTTATGAAGGCGAATTAAACAACGGCAGCAAGATTGATATCCGCGAAAACGGCGCGCAGGTGAATTACAATAAACCGGAATCAATCGTAAAAATGTTCAGAAATGACAGGTGGAGAAAATATTCGGAGCATCTCGTTCTTGCCAATGAGCAATACCTGCGGCCTTCTTTTTGCCTTTACCAGTTACGTAAATGGAATGCGCAAACGAACCATCAGCAAGTTCGCACGCTACGCATCATTTACATGAAAGAAACTTCAGGGCCGGATTATTTGCCCGTGAAGCCGGAAAAAACAATATTGACGGAATGTCAATAAATTCCCGGTTTTCATACGTATTTTTCCCGCATCCGGACTTTCAGCGAGTCCGGCGTTATAATTGTGCATGAAAAACCGAATGCATCTTCGTTACTTTATTTTATGTTTTTTGCTTTCCGCAGCTTTTAAAAGTTTTGGGCAGACGGATTCCGCTTACCAGCGCGCAGTTACAAGGCTTATTCAAAACAGGGCAACACTCCGGGAATTTCAAATTCCACCTTCCATTCCGGGACACCAGGTGCTGCTGCTGCAAACGCCATTTGCGATGGCCGATTTTTCTTCAACAACTGTTGCCAGGAAGCTGGATGGTAAAATCATCGAAAAAATTCAGCTCGTATTTACAACGTATGCGCTAGCGGCTGATTTTGACCAGAACAGTTTGAATGGACGACGCCTGAAGAATCTGTTTGCGATGATCCCTGCTGTATTTGAAAGTCCGTTCACGGAATGGGAACTGATTGGCCAGACCGGCGCTTCATCACCGGAAGAAGGACGTGCATATTTTCACGGATTTGTTATACACTGGCGACCGACCGCTTCTCCGCAGATCACAAAGGAAGAACTGCGAATGCTCGATTCGCTTTTCACACCGGTAAAAATAACAGGCGGAGAAATTCCTTCACCGGATGGAAAACCGCTTGTTCCCGGTGAACCTTTTCCGGACGGAAGCGTGCGCGTCCTGACCAAACCTGATGGTTCGAAACTCATCGTCGAGCGAGATATTCCGCAAGACAGCTTGCGGTTCTACCTGAAACCATCCGGACCCGGCTATACAGTTATTGATGCGCGTTATGCGGACTCCACGCACCTGAACGTAATCGTCACTGAAATGCATTCGGGCGGAACAAAACAAAAACGCAGCTGGAAATTCGAAGCGCATAAATCCGGGTTGAGCATTCCTTCGAAAATAACCATTGACCCGGATTCAGTGGTGCTGACGGTTTTGGGCCGAAACAGCTGGCAGAATATGGCGCTGGTTTGTGATGTTACGTCCAGCATGTCGCCCTATACCGCACAGCTTTTTTACTGGCTGCGTTATGGGATCAACAGCGGACGTTGCCGCGGCTTTGTTTTTTTCAATGATGGTGATGGGAAAAAAACTTCGCAGAAATTCATCGGTAAAACCGGCGGCATTTATGGAACTGCATCTTTGAATTACGATACCGTGCTAACCCTGGCAAAAAAATGCATGCGCGCCGGTGATGGTGACGATACCCCCGAAAATGATCTCGAAGCCATCCTGTGGACAATGCAAAATATTCCGGAAGGAAGAGAAATCATTCTTCTTGCCGACAACTGGGCCACACCGCGTGATCTTTCCTTATTCGAAAAAATCAACAGGCCTGTGCGTATTGTTCTCTGCGGCGCAAGAGGAGGTGTCAACCCGGCTTATCTTTTTCTTGCCCGCAAAACCGGTGGTAGCGTTCATACGCTCACCGATGATGTCACCAATCTTTCAACCATGGAGGAAGGGGATGTGGTGAAAGTCGGTTTCCAGAATTTTTTGCTGCACGACGATCGTTTTATTCCGCTGGAGAATTTCAGGAAGTGGTGAAATAGTACGAAATACGAATTAGTACGAATTAGTACGAATTACGAATAAATACGAATTAGTGCGAAATTTGAAAATGCGACTCAGCTTACGGTCCATTTGAATCTGGCAATGTTCAAATCATAATCATCTTTCGTCCTATTTCGTATTTCGTATTATTCATCTTTCGTATTTCGTACTATTCGTACTTTTGATTTCATGCAACCAAACGATCTGGCCATTAAAGTTGTTTCGAAAATGTATGACAGCGATTGGTTCAGCCAATGGCTCGGAATTGAACGCCTGAAAGTTGAACCCGGCCATTGTGTCCTGCGAATGATCGTTCGTAAAGAAATGTTGAACGGATTTGGAATCGCGCATGGTGGAATTACCTATTCACTTGCCGACAGCGCGCTGGCGTTCGCTTCAAATAGTCACGGCAGAATGGCTGTTTCCGTCGAAACTTCCATTTCACATACCGAGCAGCTGCGCGAAGGCGATATCATCACAGCCGTTGCGGAAGAAAAAAGTTTATCCAATAAGATTGGCATCTATGAAGTGACTGTGAAAAATCAGGACGAGAAGCTTGTCGCGCTTTTCAAAGGAACTGTTTATAGAACGGGGAAAGATTGGTTTTAAAAAAAAGGCCGCCCTTTTTATAGGCGACCTTCTCCGTGATAATTTTTTTCTGCCTGTTTTTTACCGGATCACCAACTTCAGCACGCTCGTTTTGCCATCAATGACAATATGCGTGAAATAAATTCCGGCATTCAGTCCTTCCGTATTCCAGTTAAACGAGTGTTGACCTGCGGACTGGCCGCTGACGTTGTAAGGCGCGCTTACTAATCTTCCTGTCGCATCATAAATCATTAGCTGCACATCTGAAGCAGAAGCCGTGTTCCAGAAAAATGTCACCGGACCATCAGCGGGATTTGGATAGGAACCTGCGCCATTTGAAACTCCTTGCTCTGCAATGGCTACACCCATTGAAAATGGCGGGAAGGTAATGTCATCCAGCCATGCACAATCCTGTCCGACGCTGTACACGTAATCTTTATTGTAAACCCATCGCAAAAGCACATTACCGGCCGGAATGGCAAATGCGGCGCGATCCCATCCATTCTGACCGGACCATTGTGACATCATCGAGGTGCCCCTGAAAAACTGCAGGTAGTCATAATCCTCTTCAGAATCGGTGGCGTACCAGAAGGAAATACTGTCGCTACCCGTTACATTAAGTGAAATGGAAAGTTCGGAGAACTGATTGTTGGCCACATCGCCTGATTCGCTGCAATATTGGCCAAACGCTGCATTGTTGGTCGTGGTGAACCAGGGCGCGGTGCCGGCTGTTACCCATGGGAATGCAGTGAGGGTATTCGTTTCAAATGGTTCCTGTGCGATCCCGATACGCTCCAGGTAGGTTACTGATGCGGTATAGGCGCCAGCAGTGATGTTGTAATTTAAGTCAACCATCGATCCT
>DATDOQ010000123.1:0-2819 GCA_035293205.1 Bacteroidia bacterium | reverse complement strand
TGAAAACACGATCGGCGCGGTAGTTTGCGACATGACCGATGTGCGCGAATCCGACGGATATGTTGCGCTTGCCACGCATGCGGGAGGCATTTACACCACGCATATTACGAGTGTGAATGATATCGTGACGGTCCGCGAGTTGGATGCGGCAAATTTGTTTTCACTAAATGTTTTTCCAAATCCGGCAACAGATCAGGTGACAGTTTCTTATTCGCTTTCGGGCGTGAAGGATGTTGAGATCACGCTGATGGATGAACTGGGGCGTGTTGTCCGGATTGATTCACATGGTAAAAAAGCGGCGGGAGAATATACAGCGCAGATTTCTCTAAGTTCCTTTGCGCGGGGTGTTTATTATATCCGCGTAAAAGCGGGGGAGGCGGTTGAAACGAAAACGGTTATTATCAGATAGCCGGCAGATTTTTTAATTCCTTATTTTTGAAACATGGGAGCATTGAGAATTGAACTATTAAATCCAAAGGCAATGAAGCTGCTAAAAGACCTGGCAGACTTAAATCTTATTACAATAAATGAAACTAAGCCTTCATCATTCACTGACATCTTAAAAAAACTAAGATCAAAATCCGCTTCTGCTCCTTCTTTAGAAGAAATTACCAAAGAAGTGGAAGCAGAACGAGCCAAACGGTATGGCAAATAAATCAGTAAAAGTAATTCTTGACACCAACCTTTGGATTAGTTTTTTAATTACAAAAGACTTTTCAAAACTCAATAAATTAATTTTTGAACAAAAAATTCAGCTCATTTTCAGCGAAGAGCTTTTAAATGAGTTTATTGCTGTTGCCAGCAGGCCTAAGCTCAAAAAATATTTTTCAAAAACAGACCTTGCTGCCATTTTGAAATTCCTGGACAGTCATGCGGAACTGATAAATGTTAAATCAAAGGTCAAATTCCACTTGCAGTCAGGTCTATTTGGGTATAATCCATTTCCGTCAGATTTATCTGACGGAAAAATGGATATCATCAATTGGGGCTTTAGCCCCATAAACCTGCCTAACCACACAAAAACCAGGAGCTGGGTAAGAAATTGGGGTTCATCTAATTTCACTTGATAGCATTTTTCGCGTGCCGAATTTAACACCGACTTATTCACAGCGGAAGTGTTACAAATTTTCCAAAGGCAATCCCACACAGTCCCCATTTTTTGAACCTTTGGGTGAACAATCCAATGCACATATTTCAAATTGACGGAGATGATGACTGACGACCTGATCAATTGGATCCTGCTCCCTATCCTGATTTTTCTCGCGCGCTTGTGCGACGTTACGCTTGCCACCTTGCGCAATATTTTTATTTCGCGCGGTTTCAGGGGCATCGTTCCGTTTGTCGGATTTTTTGAAGTGCTGATCTGGTTATTTGCAATGAAGCAGGTAATGGTCCGTGCGGATAATGCAGCCTGCTACCTCGCCTGGGCCACCGGATTTGCAACCGGCACTTACCTCGGCATGCGCATTGAAGAACGCCTCGCCCTTGGCAAGCAGGTGATCCGTATTATTACCAACCAGAACAGCGAAAATTTGATTCACGCGTTAAAAGAAGCGCGGCACGGCGTAACCATTGTGGATGCGCAGGGCGCGAAAGGGCCTGTTAAAATGATATTTTCTATTGTGCGGAGAAAAAATCTGCAGCAGGTTGTAGAGCTGATCGAAACGCTTCAACCAAATGCGTTTTATTCCATCGAAGATGTCAGGAACGCGCACCTCGGTGTTTTCCGTCCGGGGGAGAAAAAACTCTCTGTTGTGCGCCAGCTTTTCCAGCTGCGAAAGGGGAACTAAAATTCCCAAATTCACCTTTTTTGCCTCTGAATCCCGCATTTCCATAAGGTGGAAAATGACTTTCCCCAATGATTTTTACTTTTTTTGCCTCAGTTCATTCTCAATGAGTTCTGTCCAACCCTCACGGTATAACGATCTCAGGTCACATGAGAAACCTGATCATGGTCTGTTATTTGCTCATTCCTGTGAGAGGAAAATTAAAAAACCGTGTATTAATGAAACATTTACCGAACCATGTAGCTGTTTGGATGGATCATCATATGGCCCACTTGATTTATCCAAAAGGGAAAGAAACGTATGCTGTGGAAAGCACGGAATCGCCACACGATAAGCATCCGCGCATCGAGGGCAAGGGAAACGACGATATGTCCTATCGCACGACGGCCGGCACCTACGCGGCCAACAACGAATACAAGAAACATCAGATCGAGCAGAACGAATTGAATGAGTATTACAAAACGCTGCGCGCGGTGGTGGCCAATTATGATGAGATCCTGGTTTTCGGTCCCACCACTGCCGGCAACGAACTTTTTAATGAACTACTCAAGGACAAGGCCCTCGACGGAAAAAGGTTGTGGCTTGAAAAAACAGACAAGCTGACCGAAAGACAAATGATCGCTTACGTGCGCGATTATTTTGCCAAAGAAGTCGTTCTGAAATAATCTCTGAGACTAATTGCTGTCCCTTTTAATCCGTGTAAATTCGTGTAATCCGCGTAATCCGCGGCTGTAATCCGTGGCTCTTACTCCGTGTAAATAATCCGTGTAATCCGTGTAATCCGCGGCTGATAAAAGACACGAAGCTGGTAGCCATCCGCCGCGCGGCGGACAGAAAGAACACGAAGTAAAGACACGAAGAGGTTTGTTTCATAGGCAGACGCAGCAAATAACCTAATCTGTGTTAATCCCTGCCGGCCGACGCGAGGCCTTATGCGCAGGCAGGCAGGTGTGGCAAACTAATCCGTGTAATCCGTGTAATCCGCGGCTGATAAAAGACACAAAGTTGGTAGCCACGAAGACAGAAAGAACA
>DATDOQ010000122.1:0-3066 GCA_035293205.1 Bacteroidia bacterium | reverse complement strand
CATAATATCCTTGCGGTCCATAGTGGTTTTACTCACGCCCGGGTTTTCCTGGGTTTCCTGCGATTTAGCGCTGATCACGACCGCTTTGAGCGTGCGCGGTTTCATGACAATGTTTTTCGTCGCGATCTCACCGGCTTTTATGGTGATCGTTACATGTACCGAATCAAAGCTGGAATGCTGCGCCACCATCGTGTAAGTGCCGGCGGGAATTTTTGTAAGGGAATAAAAACCATTGATGTCGGTCTGAACGCCGAATCCTGTTCCTTCGAGGTGCACAACACCAAAAAGCACAGACTCACCTGTTGACTGACTTGAAACCGTGCCGCGGATGGTGGCGGTTTGCGCATAAGATTTCCCTGCAAGAAGAAACAGAAAACAAGAAAAGAGGATTTGAGAAAAGCGGGCCGGAAATGAGCGCATGAGGGGACAAGAATTATTTAAAATTGAAACGGCGCAAAAGTAAGGGTTATAACCGGTTTTCGGGTAACCTATTTACAGCCGGTCCTGTTTTAACAATATAAGGGTGAAAATGCTGATCAGCTGGTCGCCGGACAACAGAATGCTGGAATGCAAGGAAGATTTTGAATTTATGCCTGCAAGGACTTTTCACTCATTTCGAGGATGCGGTCAAATTCTTTTTTTTCCAACGGCATAACGGACAGACGGGGAATACGGATCAGTGGGATTTTTGACAGGGATTTATCTGCTTTCAGACGCTGGAGTTCAACAGGAGCTTTTAGTTTTTTGAATGGTTTCAGGTTAATGGCTACCCAGGCATCTTCATTCGTTGTCGGATCCTGGTACGCTTCCCGGCTTACTATGGCAATTCCCACAACAGCTTTTCCATCACCGCTGTGGTAGAACATGACAAGGTCTTCTTTCTTCATGGAGCGCAGGTGATTCCGCGCGGCATAACTTCGGACCCCATCCCAGCGGGTGTCGCCAGCAGCAACTAGCTGTTCCCATGAATAATTCTCCGGTTCTGATTTAACAAGCCAGTAATTCATGATGGAAAGATAAATGGAAAAATAAAATTTCAGTCGCCATAAATTGTTTTTTCCTGATTTATTCCCCGGCCTGTGCATGTTAGCATCACAAAAAGGGCCGTATCCTTACAGGCCGCAATGCTGAAGGATTCCAAGTAAAGAATTTTTATACATTTGTCCGGCTTAGCCCGGGCCGTAAATCAATTATGCAAATACCACCAACAAGGCATACGCCTCTCGTGAACATTGACGAAACTGGCGGGAATATCCAGATTCTTGGTGTGTCAATTCCTGAGAACGCATATATTTTCTTCCGGCCTGTCGAAGATTATATTATCGGACTGACACCGGAAGTGGTAAATTCAGTTTCATTCACCTTTCGTCTCGAATACATGAATACGCTGTCATCGAAAGCGTTTCTCGATTACATGCGCATGGTGAAGGATAAAAAAAATATTCCTTTATCGGTTACCTGGGAATATTATTCCGACGATGAAGAAATGCGTGATCACGGCGAAACATTTTCTGAGATCGTCGACATCCCTTTTCAGTACCGTTCCATCGATCCCGGCGACCGGGCGCAGGGGAAAAAGTAGAGCCATTCCGGAAATTTAAGTGATAAAAATCCGGCAAAATTTTTTCCGGGTGGAATATTTTTTCCTGCAATACGCTAATGCAGGATCTTCCACACCAGTTCTTTCAACAGCTCGCCGGGTTCTGTGCTTTCATTTTCAACCCCTTTACCTTTCAGGTCATATTCGCGCAGATAACCGAAAACTGCCTTTAGCTTAGCAGCCGGATAATTGCGACCGGCTACAATGTAATCCTGAACGAAATAGGGACTGACGCCAAGTGAGCGCGCTAAGTTGTCTTTGCTTTTATCACTGACAAAATGGACCTGGAGCACCTTCGAAAAAAAGCTGTAAAGCGCCCCAAGTGTCATTTGCATCGGGTGATCTTTTGAATTGGCCGCAAAATAATTGACGATTCGATTCGCTTTCACCACATCTTTTTTTGTCAGCGCATCGTTCAGCTCAAAGACATTGAAATCCTTACTGATACCTATATTTTGCTGAATATGATCAGTAGTAATTTCAGTTCCCGGGGGCAAGCTGATCATGAGCTTTTCCAGCTCGTTGACAATTTTACCAAGATCATTTCCCAGGTATTCGGCCAGCAGCTGCAAAGCTTTCGGGGAAGCCGAATATTTTTTTTCGGCAATATAGCCGGATATCCATTCCGGAATTTTATAGTCACGGATCCTTGCCGAATCGAATAAAACGCCTTTTTTGCCAATGATTTTTGCAAAGGAAGTCCGTTTATCCACCTTTTTATTCTTGTAGCAAATTACCAGGATTGTGGAGTCGAGCGGATTGTTTACATATGACTCCAACTCCTCGATCTTTTTGATCGTCTGTGCTTCCTTTATGATCAGCACCATCCGGTCAGACATCATCGGGTAACGTTTTGCTACGCTGATGATCGAAGGCACATTTGTATCCGCGCCATAGAGGATAGTCTGGTTAAATTCTTTTTCCGCATCATCCAGCACATTTTTCTCGATGTAATGCGCGATGAGGTCAATAAAATAAGGTTCATCGCCCTGCAGCAGGTACACGGGCCTGTAATTCTTCTTTTTAAGTTCCGCCAGGATAGCTGAATATTCCACGCAGCAAAGTAATGCACGATTCGGGATATAGCAGCCGGTCTTGAAAACTTTTAATAAGCCGGTGTGCCCGAATTTTTCATGAGCGTTTTAGAAACGCAGATGCTTCACAGTCAGACCATGGTTGATCAATTCTTTAAGCGCATCGATTCCGATCTCCAGGTGAAGGTTGACAAATTCGCCGGTGACTTTTTTATCGCTTTCTTCCGTTTTAACGCCTTCCGGAACCATCGGCTGATCCGAAACAAGCAGCAGCGCGCCTGTTGGAATTTCATTGTGAAAACCAACGCTGAAGATGGTGGCGGTTTCCATGTCGATGGCCATTGCGCGTGTCAGCCGCAGGTAATCCTTAAACTTATCATCGTGTTCCCACACTCTCCTGTTGGTTGTGTAAACTGTTCCGGTCCAGTAATC
>DATDOQ010000121.1:0-5328 GCA_035293205.1 Bacteroidia bacterium | reverse complement strand
GAAGGATTCCAGCTGAAGGTGTATGGCGAGTTGCCGCCGGATGGGGTAATATTAATCGCCCCATTATTACCGCCGTTGCAAGTGACGCTTGTAACCGTACCAGTATTAGTCGGACTCGCATTAACTGTGATGTAATTATTGGTCGTTTGCCCGTCACTTCCGTTTCCATTTGTTGCCGTAAGTGAAACATTATGTGTGCCCGGTGTGTTGTATGTTATGATCGGATTTTGCAAAGTTGAAGTTGATGGCGTGCCGCCAGTGAATGTCCATGACCAGGATGTAGGCGAGTTCGTACTAAGATCCGTAAAAGTCACCGTTGAACCTGTGCAGACGGTAGTGGGCGTTCCGCTGAATGCAGCAACCGGGGGATTGCCACAGCTGTAGTTAGACGTTGCGCCAGGGCCGCATACATTCGCCACCACACTTTTCGCCTGAACAAAATTGCCTCCAGCGAGATCATCCGTTCCAAGCGCGCGATTAGCTGCGCCGTTGGAAATGGCATAATGCATGATCGCACCAGGAGCAATTACGTGACCCAATTGGTGGCCGTGACCCAACTCATGAACTGCAACCGTTTCAAAATCGTATTCGCTTCCTGAAGGCAAAGCCGTGCCAAATTCCCATGTGAGCGGCGAAATATTGCTACCGTCGTCAAAGATGATATCGAGCTCGTTCACATACCAGACAATGGTAGGACCGGATGCACAACCGGACCAATAGCTGTAACAAACGCCAAGGATACCTGCAGAAAGCGGCGCTGCATCGTCGAAACAAATAATATTGGTTCCATCACTAACAGCATCATCTATGGAAGTAGTTGTGCCAATTGTCCAGTCTACCCCCGTGCCGCAACGCCAGGTATCAAAAGCGCGCATGAAAGAAGCATTGGCCGCAGTATTGGCCGCAAAGGCCGTATTCATCCGCCATGTGTAACCGCCGGATCCATTGTCATTGACGTGATCGGTCTGATATGCCTCATCACCAGTACCCGGATCGAATTCGACATTCAGATGCGCATAGGAGACAGTCAATGAAGACGCGCTGGTGGATGTTGTACCCTGCGTGACCTGGATCGTTCCTGTTCCTGCATTGTCGGGTACTTCCACTACAATTTGCGTAGAGGTCCATGAAACATATTGGCTGGCCAGCGGTGTAATGTAGGTTGCCCCGCCGTCGTCCGCATTTTTAAAACCCACCGTGCCTGAACCCTGCGAAGAACCGAACCCGCTTCCCGTAATTGTAATGGTGGTTTCAGTTCCGGCGGTAACGGTGGATGGAGAGAAGCCAGTGATGGATGCCGTGTTCACAATGGGGTTAAGACGCGCATTCGCATTCGAATCAAATTCTTTAATCTCCCGGTATCTTCCAAACGCACCCGTTAAAACCGGATACAAGTCGTATTCAATATTGTTGTAGCTGGTAAATGGCTCAGCCGCGCTTGCTGTTGCAAGATCATAACGCACAAAACCCTGTGCAGACGCGTATGCTTCAAATTTTGGCGTTGCAGAACGGGCCAGGACAGGATGAATGCGGCTGAGATTCGTACAGGTAAATAAGCCGACATCACCGACATTTAATTCCAGCGAGGGCGAAACAGATATTTTCTGATTTCCTACAATTCCACCTTCTGTCAGAAGCTCGATGGTGGGATTAGTAATATTCCCTTTGAAAACTTTATAAATTTCAATCGTATGTGTTGTGTAGATCATCGTACCCTGCGAATCCCAGGAAGAAATTTTGGAAATAACTTTCCCTTCAACCACAGCAACTGATGCAGCGGCGCGTTGAGAAAGAGGAACGGGGATCATGGAACATTGTGCTGCAGTTTGCCGGTAAAAAACAACACAGAAAAGAAGGAGTAAGAGGTTACGCATGGGATTGGATTTTGTAATAGCTAATTTACAATGGAATCAACTGTTTTGGCAAGAAAAGTTTTCGGAAAATTCAAACATTCTCAATGCAAAAAAAGGCGTTATCCGGTCAATCTTGGTATACGGTTTCCACACCCCGAATGTTGCGGTTTTTTTTAGCGGAAATGACGCGAGGGAAAACGCTCAGCCGGATTGGTTTGTTGCGTCCACCGTCGACGAAGCAGCTCAATTATCAGATGAACGCTGTTTTGATCCGCATTAATATGGCTGTAACGAAGCGTACGGAGGAAAATGGAGGATGGATCCTGGATGGTTGAGCCTTTCCATGCCATTTGCGTATAACGTCCATTTTTACCGGCTGATCGTGTGCGCGCAGGATCACTTTCAAACCAGGCATGCAGCAGCAGCAGAAAAGCTACATCTTTATTGATCTTATCCTGCACACCCGGCATTCCATGGCTCCAGGATTTGATCATCTTTTCATTAATCAGCATAAAGCTCCGGTAACCCGCTTCGATTGATAAGAAATAATTTCTGACACAACCCTGCTTTTTCGTCTTCTCTTCCTGTGTGAAAACCGCGGCGATCCTTCCCGGATGAATCAACGCCTCTGAAATTGAAACCGGCTTGCCGTCAAGATCAAAAACCTCCCAACAATTTGTCTTTCTTTCCGGAAAAAAACTTACGATAAGTGAGCTGTCTTCCAGTTCCACCCGCACAAGCTGCGACCGATTGGAATCCTGCACCGCTGTTTCGGTCAGCATGGACCAATAAACCGGCCAGGCGTCACGCTTCCGCTGGTACTCGCTTGTCCGCAAAAGTTTCGCAATTGGTTCGTGATCCCATTTTTCCGACAGCAGGCTGCAATGATAACGGGCTGCCGGATCCGTTTGGGGGAGACTGAATCGCAAAAGTGAATTTTCCTTTATACATGTATCCAGGTCCGCCCTGCCCAGCCACAGCCAGAATACTTTTCCCATCGGTTTCCGGGCATCAACCACTTGCCTGCCCAGCCAAACGCGCAGAATAGAATCCGTAGTGGCGTTATCTGCAGTAGCTGAAGGACCAGCATTTCCGCGGTGATTACCGGCTGTTATTAAAATGACAAGTAGAAGAGCTCCGGCAAGAATGAACCTGAACATACAGGTTATTTTTTCCGGAATACGATTCCCAAAGGAACACCGGTGAATTCAAAATTTTCCCTTAGCTTATTTTCCAGGAAACGCTTATAGTCGTCGCGAACTAATTCGGGATGGTTGCAGAAAAAAGCGAAGACCGGCGTTCTTGTCGGAAGCTGCGTTACATATTTGATGCGGATGTAGGTTGATTTATTCGCCGGCGGCGGTGTGATCTCGATCAGCGGCAGCATGATATCATTCAGCTTCGATGTGGGAATGCGTCGCGCGCGATTGGCATGTACCTGCATGGCGATTTCCATCGTTTTCAGCACACGTTGTTTGGTAGTGGCAGAAGTGAAGATGATCGGCACATCTTTGAATGGCCGTGTTTTTTCCCGGATTTTTTCCTCGAATTCTTTTGTGCTCTTATGCGTTTTTTCGACCATGTCCCATTTATTCACCACAATGACAATCCCTTTTTTATTATTGACCGCCAGCTGGAAAATATTCATATCCTGCGCGTCAAATCCCACAGTTGCATCCACCACCAGCAGGCATATATCACAATCTTCGATGGCCCTGATGGTTCGCATCACGGAATAAAATTCGAGATCCTCGTGCACTTTTGTTTTTTTCCGCAGCCCGGCCGTATCAACGAGAATGATGTTGTGTCCGAACCCGCGGAAATGCGTATCAATCGAATCGCGCGTGGTACCGGCAATTTCGGTGACAATATGTTTTTCTTCGCCGATCAGCGCATTCACGATCGATGACTTACCGGCATTCGGGCGACCAACTATTGAAACTCGCGGAGTTTCCGCATGTTCATCGGGTGCTTCCGGTCCAAGCTGCTTTACCAGTTCATCAAGCAGCTCACCTGTGCCGCTGCCATTGCTTCCTGAAACAGGAAACGGATCGCCAAGACCCAATTTGTAGAACTCAGCAGCGAGGTATGTTTTGTCGCCGGTGTCAACCTTATTCGCGACCAGGAAAACTTTCTTTTTGCTGCGCCGGATCATGTCCGCTACATCCTTGTCGAGCGGTGTAATCCCTTCGACCGCATCCACTACAAACAGGACAATGGTGGATTCTTCAAGAGCTATTTTAACCTGGCGGCGGATCTCATCTTCAAAAATGTCCTCCGAGCCTTCCACATATCCGCCCGTATCAACAACGGAAAACCTCCGGCCATTCCATTCAGCAAAACCATAATGCCGGTCGCGCGTTACACCAGAAACAGAATCAACAATGGCTTGACGGTGTCCAACAAGGCGATTGAATAAAGTTGATTTGCCAACGTTTGGCCGTCCCACAATTGCAATTAAATCTGCCATAAGTTACAAAGGTAAGCTCCAATGTGGTAATGTGGTAATGTGGTAATGAGGCAATGTGTCAATGAATGGAAATAATGGCAAAATGGGAGTAATGGGGATAATGGGGGTAAAGGCTAAACAGGAGAAAGGGGAAATAAGAAAATAAATTGGAAGCGGAATACCTGCTCATTAAATAACCACCTGTCCGGCTGTTCGCTACAAGTCCGGCACATTAATAAACTCGTCAATGCTTCAAGCACGCAACTTTTATCTATTCGAAAGGAGCTTTAGGGCCGGGCTTTCCGCTGCCATCCGGGCTAAGAAATTCACTTCCGGTGCAATAAATGTATCAGAACCAAAAGATGCAATCCTGAATTATTCCACTCTCTAATTCGTATTTCGTACTATTCATATTTCGTACTTTTTCGTATTTCGTACTATTTTGTACTTTTTCGTATTTCGTACTCAGATATATCCAAATCGTTTCAATTCCCGCTCGCTGTCGCGCCAGTCTTTATCCACTTTGACGAACAGTTCAAGGAAAACTTTTTTTTGCAGAAACTTCTCGATGTCCAGGCGGGCCTCGGTGCCCACTTTTTTGATAGCCCTGCCCTGGTGCCCGAGTATAATTCCTTTCTGCGATTCCCGCATGACATAAATATTCGCGCGGATCCTGACCAGCTTTTCAGATTCATTGAAATCTTCCACCAATACCTCGCATGAATAAGGGATTTCCTGCTCATAATTCGTCAGGATCTTTTCACGGATGATCTCGGCAACAAAAAAGCGTTCGGGTTTATCGGTTAGCTCTTCTTTATCAAAATAAGCCGGATGCGTTGGGAGAAGGGCCAGGATTTTTTCAAGGACCACTTCGAGGTTGCGACCTTTCAATGCAGAAACAGGAATAATTTCCGCTTTAGGAAACGCTTCTTTCCATTTTGCAGCCTGCTCAAGCCCTACCCGTTCTTTCACAACATCAATCTTATTCAAAAGCACAATCACCGGAACAGGGCTATTCCTGATCTT
>DATDOQ010000120.1:0-11133 GCA_035293205.1 Bacteroidia bacterium | reverse complement strand
GATGATCGGCAAAAAATTGGGAATAACTGCAATAATTGCCATTTTCCAGGAACGGTGAATGATTGAAATTACAATCGCCACTACAAGAATGGAGAGCAATAATCCCTGCAGCATGTTTTCCACCAGGTATTCGTTGTTCCGGTCAAGGATTACTGCAGCGCCGGTGCGGTGGGCACGAATGGCTTTTAATGCAGGATCAGTCATTAAAAAGGAATCCAGCTTTTTATCCAGCTCCCGGATCTTTTTGCTCCCGATATCATGCATCTTCCCGCTCATCCGCCCCGTTTTTTCATCTTGCGACAGGTATAGCTTGACTTCTTTCCTTTTCCGGTTTTTGGAAACTTCCGCGGCGAGCTCCGCGACACCGGCAGAATCAGGCGGTAGCGTAAAATAATCCGGGTTGCCGTCATATTGCGCTTTATGAATGCCTTTTACAAGCGTAATCGGCGAAATCATAAAGCCGACGCCATAGCTGGTTTTCAGATATTGTTCCAGCTGATCGAGCGCGCGCAATTCATTTACGCCAATGACAGATCCTTTCGGATCAACGGGTGTTATGCTCATTTCGAACGGTCGAACACCCGAATAATTTTTTTCGAAGAAGATAAAATCATGCCGCAATTCATCTTTTGTGGTAAGACCTTCAATCAGGTAATTGTTAAGATTAATTTTGGAGATGCCAATCGCGCTGATGAGCACAACACAAATCAGCACCACGCCGATTTTTTTGCCATGCCGGAAGATCCAGCTCAAAAGAAAAAGCAGCCGCCGGCTCCAGAACTGTGAAGATATTTTCTCCGTGCGCATATCCGGCAACCTGATCAGGCTTAACACAACCGGCATGATGGTAAACGCCAGAATAAAAGCGATAAATACGCCGATGGATGTGTAAAGTCCGAAATCGCGGATGGGAATAATGCGCGAATTGAGCAGTGTCAGAAATCCAAGACCGGTCGTAAGAAGTGTAATAAAAGTTGCAAAGCCCACTTCGCGAATGGTTTTCAGCAGCGCATCAAAACGGTTGAGAACACCGCGACGCATTTCTTCCAGGTATTTTGTGAGAATATGCACAACATCCGACATGCCGACAATGAATAACATGGTGGGCAACAAAACCGTCATAATGTCGAGCGTCTTGCCGGCGCGTGTCATTAGCGCGAGTGTCCAGATGATGGCGAGCAAAACAACGAGCACGGGCACCCACACACCCCAGAACGAACGGAAGGAAGCGTACAGGAATAGAACGATAAGGAAAAAAGAGGAAATAAAAAATAAAACAAATTCTTTCCGGAGCTGGTCGAGATAAACTTTCTGGGCGTTGAGCTTGCTTGCAAGATGAATTTTTTCAAATTGATGACGGGATATTTCATGATTCATCCGCGCAAGCAAAAGATCAGATTTCTCTTTTGAAATCCCGTTCGTTGTACGGATGAAAATGCTCAGCGAGCGCGCATCCGGCGGGAAGAAGGAACCAACCAGCTCTTCATTCCTGTAAATAAAGGCCGAATCTTCCTTGTAGCGTTCCGGTTCTTCAATATGCATGTAAGGAAATTTTCCGGCGGTGGTCAGGTAAGTGAGATCTGTTGGCGAGATGACCTGCGTGATATCCGGAATCCTCCGCAAAGAATCAGTCAGCGCCTGGACATTTTCAAGAAATCGTCTGCTGAAAATACCAGATGAATTTTCGATGGCGAGAAGCACAAACTCATTGTCGTATTCAAACTTATTCCGGAAATCAAGGTAAGCTTCCAGCTCCGGATCATCAATCGGGAAAAAAGTTTCAAAATCGTAATCGAAGCGGGTGTTCTTCCGGATCTCAAATAAGGAAGCGATTGTAACAGCGGCCACAACCACCATTGCGGCAATGCTTAGTTTCCTGAAGTGTTTCCGGATAAAATTCATAGGCAGGGGAGAAGATATGTTTCAGCATTCATATGAACTGTAGATTTTGCAAGATTGATCAATAATTTTTAGTGTCTTTTCTTCGTGTACTTCGTGCCTTCGTGGCAACTCTCTTTGTGCGCTTTCATTAGGAACGTATGCTTTTCAAAAACACAAAACAAATAGCCACAAAGTTAAGGCACAAAGAGCGTTTTAGGGTTTTTGAGGATTCGACATATGGTCCGGTTAAATTTCATTTTGATGATCTCAAAAAAAAACCGCCCTTGCTTAAAGAGCGGTCCAGTTGCTTTTTGCGGGGTTTATATCTTCTTTACGTTAATCGCGTTCACCCCCTTACGGCCATCGGAAATTTCATATGAAACTTTGTCTCCCGTGTTGACCGGTTGATCTACGAGTCCGGTAATGTGTACGAAAATTTCCTGACCGGAGTCGTCCTCTTTAATGAATCCAAAGCCTTTGGTTGCATTAAAGAATTTAATTGTGCCTGTTTTCATGCAAAGAACTTGAAATGTGAATAATAGAGAATTGTAACGCAATATAAGCCGGATTTTTGAACCGCAATATACCGGGCATATGATTTTTAAACGCTTAAAGCAATCATTTTAATGTCCGGCAAAACGAATCGAACAGGATTAAGATGCTTTTTCAATTATCTCAGAAAAACGGCTTTGCCAGAATCCCTGAATCCCTTTGAATCCGCTACATTCCGGTGGATTGCATATTTTGTAGTATATTTTGCCGGTATGAATGTATTAAAAGATGAGAATGATGACAGTGTGGCCATCCTGGAATTCATGGGCCGCCGCTGGAAAGCGATAACAATTATAGTAGTCGCCAGTCTTGCGGCAGCAGCCGTCATCACCCTGTGCACTCCCAAACAATACCTGGCTTCAGCGATTGTTTTCCCCGCGCACAGCAACTCCGTCGAATCCGTCATTGAAAATCCGACATTCGGTTATGATATTGAAGCGGACAGGCTTGTCCAGATGTTACAATCTGATGTAGTATTCGACAGCATCTGCCGTCATTTCAGAATGGTTGAATATTATGATATCGACCAGAACAATCCGGATTGGCGTGACCGGTTGCTTTTAGAATACAATGAAGATGTGAATTTTCAACGGACACAATATATGTCCATTGTCATATCCGCGCGCACACGCAACCCGGAGTTAAGCGCAGATATTGTCAACTATATCATTGATATCTCGAATGAAATCCGCAACCGCATTTATAAACAGAATATTCTGATCGCTTACCAGGCAATTGAAAAAGAATACCTGGCAAAGCGTACGCTTGTGGATGGAATGGAAAAAGAAATTGCAATTCTTCGTTCCAAAGCAACAGCAGAACTGGTTGTTGTTCCAAATTCACCGTTTGTGATCCAGGCAAAAGGTGACCGCGCGAGCTCAGAATTGAACACACAGCTCGAACGCGCAATGAATATGTATATTTATGAGCAATCGCGGCTGAACGATATTTCAGCGCGTTATGAGAAAGCAAAAGCGCAATATGAAAGACCCGTTACGCAGGTTTTTGTTCTTGACCGCGCAATACCATCATATAAAAAAGTTTCGCCTTCCTGGATTGTCAATTTAAGTGTTGCAGCGGGAGCAGCGCTGCTGTTTTCGATTTTCTTTTTCCTTGTCATGGGGCGTTTGAAAAGTTCACGCAACAATTAACTGCATGGAATCGCTTCGCAGATTTCTGTTTTCAGGTGGAAGCTGGGCTGTAGCGCTTTTGTTGCTTGCCGGCGGCTGGATGGCGGCAAATTTTACCGGCAACAGGTTGCCGTTTTTTGGAATGGTCGCAATTCCGCTTTTCACCTGGGTCCTGCTTTTTCAGCGTGCTGTTCTTTTGCCCGCGCTCGTTTTCATGATCCCGCTTTCGCTCATGGTTAGCGCCGGCGGCGGGGCAGTGGTCAATTTTCCATCTGAAATAATCCTGGTTTTGCTTTGCATAATTTATGGTGGCAGAAGCGTGATCACGCCGACGCTCAACAGGAAGGTACTTTTGCATCCGATCGTTTTATTGGTCGTGATTGAAACGGCATGGATGTTTTTCACAGCGATGATAAGCGATTATCCCGTTGCCGGTTTAAAGCGTGTGGTCATTCGTTCCGGGTACATTTTTGTTTTTGTGATATTGCTTGCGCACTGGTTTGAGCAGCCTGGGCGAACGGCGTGGCTGTGGATTTTATATGCTGTTGGTTGCGTTGTTCCCATTATCACGGCGGTGGTAACGCATGCCGCTTATAATTTTTCACCGCATACCGCCTATTTTGTCACCAAACCTTTTTTTGTTGAGCACACGCTGTATGGAGCCTGTCTTGCCTTTCTTATTCCCGCCTTATTCATTTTCCTGATGAATTACCGCTTGTTTGGATTAACAGGATGGAAACCCTGGCTGCTGCTTTCGGTATTCGCACTTGTGGCGCTTGCAGAAGTGCTCGCTTTCTCCCGCGCTGCATGGATTTCACTTATCGGCGCCGGTTTTTTCGCCCTGCTGATACAGCTTCGCATTCGTGTCTGGATTCTCGTGCTCGGACTTGCAGCAGGAGTTTCAATCGTCTGGATCAACCGCGACGCGATCATTGAAACAATCAGTCGGAATGAGGCGGTGAGCACCAAAGGAAGTTTCTCCGACCATCTGCAGTCCGTGGCAAATGTGCAAACAGACGCATCCAATCTCGAACGGATCAATCGCTGGTCGTGCGCGGTTGAGATGGCTTCGGAAAAACCAATCACCGGTTTTGGTCCCGGATCTTACCAGTTTGTTTATGGACAATTCCAGGTGCGCAGGTACATGACACGCATCAGCACGTTTTCAGGAAATAAAGGTCATGCGCATTCGGAATTATTTACCTCGTTATCTGAAACCGGATTTCCAGGCATGTTCATTTATCTCGCTGTCATGTTTACAACGATTGGATTCGGATTGAACATCATATACCACGCGGCTGATTTGCTTTCCCGGAAAATCGCGCTCGCCGCTGTGCTCAGCCTTTCCACTTTCTACATACACGGATTCTTCAACGCGTTTCTGGATACGGATAAAATGGCCGTGCTTGTGTTTGGCGCAATGGCAGTTATCATCAGCACCTGGGTACGCATGAAACAAACTGAAAAATACCGGGCGCAATGAAAAATTACGCTTTCCTGCTTTTTCCGGTTGTTGCTTTCCTGGTGGTTTTTATTGGCTTCGGGTTCAATGGCATGTACGGTCAGGATGCGTATGAATATGCAAACCTGGCCAGGCGCATACAGAATTTTTTGGCGCACGACAGTCAGCTGGGCCATTTCGGCTGGCCGCCCGGTTATCCTATCTGCGGGGCATTACTGGGTTTTATTACGGAAAATATTTTTCTCGCGATGCAGCTGGTATCCACCATTTCACTGGTGACTACCGCATGGTTTGTGAATCGCACAATCCGCATTTTAAACCGTGAGCAACAGTTCGCCGGAATTTATACGCTCCTTTTCATATCCGCTTGCCCCTTCCTGATGAAGGCAGGCGTTCTTGTCATGTCCGATATGGGCTGCGCGGCTTGCATCGCGGGTTTGCTTTTTCATGCCATCAAATTCCGGAAGTTGGAGAAAGATTCCAGCCTGGTGTGGTTTTTTCTTTTTGCGGCTGCAGCCTGCATGTTCAGGTATGCCGCAATTTTGCTCACGTTTATTCCAATGTTATGGCTTATTCCGCGGATTTACCGTGAACGGAAATATTTACAACTTCTCACGGGAATAATTATTGCCCTGGTCATCGTGTTTCCATTCCTGGTGCTGCAGATCAATAATCCGCTCGGATTTCTTTCACGGGGATTAATAGCAGACTGGTCTTTTTTGAATTATTTCCGCGCCACTTTTGATTCAATAGATGGACACGTGGAGTACAAGGTTCCGAACATCGTTTACGCGTTCGCTATTCCATTTCACCCTGGTTTTTTCATAGAAGGCCTTTTGTTCCTTACTGTATTATTCACTTCGCGCCGCGTCTATTCAACGGAAAAAATGATGTTCGGCGTATTTGTCCTGTACGCGCTTTTTATTGCGGGGATGCCGGTGCAGTCGCAACGCTTTTTCGTTCCCGCCTTGATTTTTTTGCTGATTCCCGGATACCGTGGTTTTGATAAAATTGCCCGGTTGCTTACAGGATCTTTTCGCGCAATAATTTTTTCCGTTCTTTTTATTTTCCACATCGCATATTTTTCCTGGAACCTTAAACCATATATAGAAAGAAGCAGGCTTGAGCAGGATATCCTGACATGGATCAGCGCGAACACCAACCAACCGGACATATATACGGTTGACATGGATATTTCACTCGCTGGAAATGGTCTTGAAAGAAATTATCATAATCTCTGGCGCACACAATACGATTCATTCGAAAAAGGCAGTCTGGTATTGGTGAATCCAAAAGTGATTGCCGCCCAATGGAACGGACGGAACCCCATGAAGAACTGGAGAAAGCTGAACAGGGAATACCAGCTCGCGCTTCTGAAATCTTTTGACAAGGGCTGGGAACTTTATGAAATCCGGTAAACATATTCTCCTTCTTATTCCGGGGTTTCCTGCAAACGAACAGGATGACACGTGTTTTCCACCAGTACAGGTTATGCTGGAACAATTCAGGAAGCAGGAGCCGGATTTTTATTTTTCTGTCGTCACCGTTCGTTACCCGTTCACAACGAAAAAATACCAGTGGAAAGGAATGGATGTTTATCCGTGCAATGGCGGCGGGAAAAAAGGTTTCGCGCGAATCCTGGGCTGGTGGCGGGTGATGGGTTTGTTTAAAAAAATTCATGGCTCTAATCCGGTGGATCTGGTGCATAGTTTCTGGTTTACAGAATGTGTTATGCTTGGAGAATGGTTGCATGCCAAATACGCTGTTCCCCACATTAACACGCTCATGGGACAGGATGCACTGGATGGGAATAAATACCTGCATCGGAAAAATCTGCAAAAAGTTCCGGTGATTGTTCTTTCCGAAAGACATGCCGCTGCTTTTCAAAAAAGTTGCGGCCGTCTGCCTGCAGCGCTTGTCGGTTGGGGAACTGAAAATTTTTCCAATGCTGGCAAACAGAAAGAATACGATGTGATCGTTGCAGGTTCTTTAATTCCGGTTAAACGTCCGTTTCTCGCGATTGAGGCGGCTAAACAACTCGTCCAAAAAAATCCTGGTTTTAAAATGGGTATTGCTGGCGATGGTCCTTTGCGGAAAGAATTGAACAGGCAGGTTCTGCAGTCTGGTTTAGAATCGCACGTTTTTTTTGCCGGCGCGTGCTCCCGGATGGAAGTAATCAGTCTGATGCAAAAGAGCAGGGTATTGCTGCATACCTCTTCTTATGAATCCTTTGGTTTTGTATTTGCGGAAGCGCTTGAATGCAACATACCTATCGTTTCATTTGCGGTGGGAATTGCGGAAGAATCAGATTACTGGAGCGTGGTGAAAAATGCAGAAGAGATCCCGCCTGCAATCGAAAAATTCCTTGGTGAGCCTCCCTCAAAAGCGGCATTTGCAACTTTTCCTGTATCCGCCACCGTAAATGCTTACGCGGAATTATACCGGAAATACGCCAGCTAAAATGTATCGATATCGCCGAAAGTTAAAGCGAATTTTTCCAACGGAATTTCAGAATTGAAATTTTTTACGGCACACATTAAAGACATGAACGGCTTAAAGCTTTTCCGCAAACAAATATCATGTGCAGTGCCGGTGGCGAACAGAAAAAGGATTCCGCTGCTCCCGCTTTTCCGGGAAATTATTTTCAGGTCAGCAATACAATCTGATAAAGCGCTTTCATCTTTCGTTTGGATATCGCCTGTCATCAGGTTAGTCCCCGCCTTTACCCATGCTGTACCCCCTGCAACCTGAGCAAAATGATGAGGCTTAAATGATTTATACCGGAAAAAATCCGCATCGTGCACCACCGCAGCAATTTCTTCTTCTAACAACGAATTTTGGAATGTAGCGACCTTCGTTTTATACCTGGTCAATACTTTCGAAAAATAATGCTGGTGCCATTTTTCCATTCCGGTCAGGCGGGCAATTTTGGCCCATGGAAAAGCGCAAACAGGAATTTTAAAACCTGTCATTTCGCCTGTTACCTTCCAGCCCGGCTGACGAAGCAGCGCATGCGAATTCCGGTCGGGCAGGCCAAAGCCAAAAGTAATTCCATCAGCGGCAATTATTTCTTCAGTTTTTCGGGCGAGGGATGAGAAAATACCCTTTCCTCTATATGCTTTTAATGTCATCGCATCGCAAAACTGGCCGGCAGTTTCAAGAAAGTTTTGATATTTCACCCGGTATGGAATGCAGCCGCAAAATGCAACCGGGCTTCCTCTTTCATTGTAGGCAAAATGTCCATACCAGGATTTGCCGAGGTACGAAGTGTCATATTTAGCCCTCAACGCTTTAATAGATACTTTTTTACCAAAGACCTTTTGGTAGAGCGGTATCAGATGGTGAAGATTTGCGGGGCTGATTCGTTCTGTTTTCAATCTTTCAAAAATAGGTAACCGCGGGATACTTATCTCCGGTGAAAAGTTTCATAATGAAAGTGTGGACTGGAAATTAATAAACCCGGACGAACATTTCATTCATCCCTGCCGGCATGCAGCCAAACCGGTTAATTCACAACTGCAGTCTGACCTTTGATTTGCTCGTTGATTTTGCTGATCAGGAGTGGAAATGAGACCGGCTTATCAATAAAATCGCAGGCAGGATTAAAACGCTGGCGGATAAAGGTGCCGACATTCTTATCCGAAGACATGAGCAGCAGTGGTACAGTATGGTCATACTGCCGCAAGACGTTTGCCACGATCAATCCGGAGATCTCTGGCATGAATACGTCACAAATGACGAAATCAAAATGGCTTTCCTCAAGCAGGCATAAAGCTTTGTACCCGCTTTCCCCCGTAATAACTGAATGACCGTTCTCCTCCAGTACTTTTTTCAGGAGCTCAACGGTAAGCGGATCATCATCAACTACCAGGATTCGCATGAAATAGAATTTAGTAATAACTTTCAAGTTAGCAAATAAATGAATAGTGCAAGGAAAATTTTCGATTTTTTGCCTGATTAAATCGACGCTTTGCCAACGCCTCGTGTCTGCGCTGACAAAACTTCACTGATCACCTTGAGCAGTTGGGCTTCCTTGTAAGGTTTTGCGAGGTAACCATTCATGCCAACCTCCAGGCATTTCTCTTTTTCGCCCGCGAAAGCGCGCCCGGTCACGGCAATTATTTTTACATCAGCGTAAGGCTGGTTGGATGCGCGGATCGCTGCCGTAGCTTCCTTACCGCTCATGCCAGGCATCTGAAGGTCCATCAGTACAAGGTCAACAGGCTCGCGTCCCAGCACTGAAATCGCGCCATGGCCGTCGGCTGCTTCCAAAACGATCGCTCCGTAAGACTGGAGCACGTGTGTCGCAAGAATCCGGTTGAAGGGTTCATCGTCACACACAAGCACGTTTTTTTCCTTGAGAATATTGCCGTCACTCTCAACAATTCCTTCCGGAAGATCCTTTTTACTACCTGCTTTCAAGGGTAATGTTACCGTAAATGTTGTGCCTTCACCTGGAATGCTGTCCACTTCAATTTCCCCATCCATTTTTTCGACAAGGAACCTGGTAATTGTCAATCCCAATCCCGTGCCACCATATCTCCTCGATATACTTGTATCCGCCTGTGTAAACGCTTCGAAAATAGAAACCAGATGTTCCGGGGGAATCCCGATTCCGGTATCAGTCACCGTAATGCGTATCGTGCCGCGGGGACGGCCCACTACCGGTTCAATTCGTATATCAATTTGCCCCCTTTCGGTAAATTTCAGCGCATTGGATGCAAGGTTGAAAAGGATCTGGCGGATACGGACAGGATCACCGACAAGAACAGCGGGCAGATCAGGTGAAACCTTTACGTTGAATTTGAGGCGCTTTTTCAGGGCATTTTGTTCGAATGCCGCGCGCAGATCGGTATCAAATCCGCTTGCATGGAAGCCGATGCTTTCCAAAGTCAGTTTCCCGGATTCAATTTTCGAATAATCAAGAATATCACTGACCAATGCCATCAGGTGATCGGAAGAACGCGCCACACTTTCTGCCTGCATTCGTTGCATGGCATTCAGCCTGGATTTCAAAAGTTGCGCTCCAAAACCGGAAATAATGTTCAAAGGCGTCCGGATCTCGTGACTCATATTGGCAAGAAATTCTTCTTTTGCTTTTGCGAGGCGTTCCGCATTTTTCCGGGCTTCCTGCAATTGCACGCGCACTTTTCCTTCGCGCACGATATCGCGTTCGATAATTGACGCAAAAATTACAACGAAGAACAATGAAATTCCGGAAGCCCACCACATGACCGATTTTGTGCCCGCTGATGTGGTCAGTGTCGCAGATTGAATGAGACTTGCCATTTCGGTGTTGACGATCCGCTCATAAACATCACTGTTGAGCCGGATGCGCGTCATCAGTGCGTTGTCGGTCCGGAGCAGGTGCATTTCTTCCCGCAGCTTGGCCTCGGTGATCGACATTTTTTTCTCACTGCCTCTGGCAATGGCGCGGCGGATGCGCTCGGTTTCAATCACCGGTTCTTTGTAAAGGGTATCTGCCGGCTCGCTCACATATTTTTTCGGTGACGGAGTTGATGCGATCTCCGGGGAAACGACGGGCTGGTTCGGATCCTGACTTCCGGCTGTTTTTTCTCCGGCTGTTTTCTTTTTTAAACGGCTTACGACACGCGTCCAGAAATTATCTTCTTCCTTTTCTTTCGGCTGAACGGTTTGTGTTTCAGTTTTCCTTGCCTCGGTATCTGCCGGAATTGCAGGATTTGCAGTCATTTTCACTGTATCATGATTATAAAACCTCAGCGTTCGCCGGCGTTCTGCCTCGCGCATCGCCATCTCTTCCATGATATTATCCACCACAATATCATTTGTAGGAGCGGTATCATGCACAATGATCAGGTTGCCAAGGTTTTCAAACCACAAGCCGGTCAGCCCTTTGAGACTGTCGGTCAAAACCCGCGCTTCCGGATTTTGAAAATTTATCTGCTGAAGCTGATAAATTTTTTCATAAATATTTTGCCGGAAACTGTCGATCCTCCGGAGCTCTGCCGGGTCGGTGCTGAGTTTCCATCTTTGCAGCGAAGCCGCGGCCTGATCGATATTTTCGAGTCCCGATTTCCATAGCAGCAGCTTTTTATTTGGTTCGCCCACGCCGCTTACCGCGCTGGT
>DATDOQ010000119.1:0-6795 GCA_035293205.1 Bacteroidia bacterium | reverse complement strand
AGCGGAACACGTTGATCGTTATTCATCAGGTCGCCGACGGGGTTGCCCATAAGCAGACAGCTGACACCTTCGGGAACATTATTTTTTTTAAGTACAGATGAAATAATATTCTGACAGGCGATGGCGCAGATCGGCGTTTTGGAAGATGGTTTCCATACGCACACGTCGCCACACACCCAGGCAATCATGGAATTCCAGCTCCAGACAGCGACCGGAAAATTGAAGGCGGAGATGATGCCTACGATTCCAAGCGGATGCCATTGTTCGTACATGCGGTGATTGGGTCGTTCACTGTGCATGGTAAGTCCATAAAGCTGGCGTGAAAGACCTACTGCAAAATCGCAGATGTCGATCATTTCCTGTACTTCACCCAAACCTTCCTGCAGTGATTTTCCCATTTCGCAGGAAACGATTTTCCCGAGTGGCTCCTTGTATTTGCGAAACTGATCGCCCATTTGCCGCACAATTTCTCCCCGCTGCGGCGCGGGAATTTTCCGCCATTCACGAAACGCAGCTTCCGCAGCAACCAGCACTTTTTCGTAGTCTTCTGCCGTCGCCTGGTTCACGCTCCCGATCAGCTGACCATCCGCGGGTGAAAACGAATCCACTTTTTTACCGGAAGTGTTCCAGTGTTTAGTGCCGGTGGAAGCGCCGTAATTCAATTCAGAAATGCCGAGCGTTTTAAGCGCATCAGTTATGCCGAAACGATCAGTAAGTACCTGTGACATGGAGGAAATTTTAAAGGGATGTAAAGGTAACAAATCTGCGCGGGAGGGCCGCGACAAACTGTCGACGCTTCACCGCCTGTAAACTTATTGTTATACATTTGGCTCTATGAAAAACCTCCTCCTGCCGGCGGCGTTTTTTACGCTGATCCCTTTTTCTTCCTATAGCCAGTGCCCCGTTGATTCTATCCCGCAAATGAATTACTTGTATTTTGGAGACAGCTGTTATATCGATGAAGTTACTGTTGACGCTGTGACTTACTCAACGGCATCCGGTCACAGCGCAGGTTTCCCGAGCTACCAGGCATTCACCAATCCGGTCATCCAGCTCACGCAGGGCATGACACATTCAGTTTCAATTTCTGGAATTTGCACGGGCAACTACGGTGTTGCGATCTGGGCGGACCTTGATCAGAGCGGCACATTCGACGGAATTTCCGAATGCCTTGCTAATGTTGCAGGGACAGGTGCTACAGTCAGTTTCTCCTTTAACATTCCATATACCGCCATTTCTGATACGGTTGCATTGCGTATCATCAAATTCCGCGATGCTATTTCATGGGGTTTCGATTGCTGGAGCATGTGCGGAATGCAGATCACTTCCGCTACCGCGGAAACGGAAGATTACCTTGCTTTCATCAACTGCTCCGGCCTCCAGTCACTCTCCTTTGATCCCAACCCAATGCCCTGTTTTCAAAGCCAGCTTGAACTTTTCGCTGAGAGCTATTATGGTTATGTATTGTGGTATAATGACACAACTTCCGCTCCTTTGGACACCAATTTTTATTTCACTTACTATCCGGTTGGGCTGGACACTGTATTCTATGTGCAGGAAATTATCGGTGGTTGCGCCAGCAGCTTTTATCCCATGACCATTAATCTTCAACCTGCCCCTGCGGTCAATATTAATTCTCCCGATACGGTGTATTCTTGCACAACTGTGTCATTTGATGCTGGCGCGGGATATCAGTATTACAACTGGAGCGACGGAACAAATCTGCAAACCACCACGATCACAAACGGCTATGGCGGATACCTAACTGTTTACGTCCAGGATTTTAATGGTTGCACCGGCAGCGATCAGGTGTGGACGGCCATTGCGCCGCTTTCACCGGGCGCGTATGCGCATGTGAACATGGGTAATTTTTGCCAGAATGGAAATATTGAACTTATCTACGACAGCCTCATCAATCCGGGAACCTGCGACTGGTATGAACTTCCTTCGAATACGCTGATTGGATCGGGGGCAATGATTAGTTATACCCCAACCGATACGGGCATGCTCAGCTTCCGCGCATGCATCAGTTCGATGTGCGGAGTGGATACGGTGGTTGTGAGTAATTATGTTGCGCCATTGCCGGACGTTGACACAATAACTGTTGAAAATGGCACAATGGGTCCCGGCGGAATAATTTCCGTTTGCACGGGCAGCACCTGGTTTCAAATGGTCGCATCAACCACGAGCGGTGAAGTGATCGAATGGATCGTGGGTGATACGCTCGACTGGATGGATTTTGCCATCCCGGATGACGATACACTCGAGGGCGTTTCCGGAATGCTGGTGCCGGAGCATGTGTACTACGTGTATGTTATGGCAATGAATACAAACGGATGCACTTCAGTTTCTGACACGATTTACCTTACACCAACCCAATCATTCTTCCTGAATTTTCCCGATACCTTGAATCTTTGCAGCATGCCGCAAAACATCGGCGTAACCATTGATTATGGAATCTATGACGCACTCTGGAATACCGGTGATACCACAGGATCAATAATAATTAGTGTGCCGGGCGATTATTCACTTACTGTATCTAACCAGGTGAATGGCTGCGTTTCTTCCGACCAGTTCTACATCAGCTCAACACCGCCCGACTTCAACGTTTTCCCGGATACGACTTATATCTGCATTCAGGGGGCACTCTTTTTTGTTCCCGATCCGGACTATTCAGCATTCTCCTGGACAGAAACCGACTCGCAGTTTAATGTGATAGGTACCGGCACGGATCCGGACTACCCGCTTTCAGGCACGCCAAACGTTTACATCATTGCACAATTGAATCATGCATATGGATGCCAGGGCGTTGATACAACATTTCTCAGCTACAGCAGCCCGGTGATCTCGCTCGGTCCTGATACTGTTGTTTCCGCTATGAGCTATACCATTACGGGGCCTGCAGGATATTCTTATTATAACTGGCAACCGACCAATGAGTATACACAATCCATTACGGTTACAGCCACCGGATCGCATACCCTAACGGTTTACAATGATTATTTATGTACTGCCACCGACACTATTCTTGTTACATTCCTGACAACAGGTTTGGATGATGCCGGAACGCCTGTCATCAGCATTGCGCCAAATCCGTCCAGCGGCTTTTTCAATATCACCGCTTCATCCGCGATGGAAATAGTTCGTGTTTATGATTTGCAGGGAAATCTTGTTCAGTCTGTTTCAGCCGGCGGAAAAATGATGTTGTCAATAAATACAACAGAAATGGCGGAAGGGATTTACATCGTCGAAGCTGATACAGGGAATGGCATCAGCAGGAGTAAAGTGGTGATCCGGGAATAAAACCATGTGGTTTTTAAGACACGAATAAATAGCCACAAAGACTCCAAGGCACAAAGATTTCACGAAGTTAAGACTCAAAGTGACTTTTATTTGCAGGATTCGTCTATAACTTTTAGTGTCTTTTCTTCTTGTATTTTTTAGTGTCTTCGTGGCTATATTCTTTGTGTACTTGTTGGGGAAACGGAGACTTTTTTTAAGACATGAAATAAATAGCCACAAAGGCTCCAAGGCACAAAGGTTTCACGAAGTTAAGACTCAAAGAAAATTTTACTTTTTGTGGGATTCGTTTATAATTCTTTGTGTCTTTTCTTCGTGTATTTTTTGGTGTCTTCGTGGCTACATTCTTTGTGTACTTGTTGGGGAAACGGAGACCTTTTCTAACACGAAACAAATAGACACAAAGAATTTACTAGTCTACTCCTTCGGCTTGATCGCAAGCGCGAACTTATCGTAAATCATTTTAGCCAGCGGCTTGCAGGAAGTCTCGATGATCTTTTTCGGTGTATTCACCGAGGAGGGAAAATTTGATTTTATTTTTCCCATTGCCACCCTTTTGCAGGTGGTGGTATTTATTATCGTAAAATGAACAATCGCGTACCGCTGAAATTCTTGTTTCGAAGTGTAATTATACGGGTCCGCGCCTAAATCATTGTCGATGTCCATTTCATTGACAAAAAGAATATAATCCGCTTTATATTTTTTTTTCAGGTAACCGATAAAATCAGTGCTGAGCACGACCGTGTTCATGAATTTATCCGTTTCCTCTTCTTCGGTCTGCACCTGCCCGTTTTTAATTGCGGGTTTTTTTTGCTTCAGCTTTACAGAATCTTCGTGCGACAAGTTCAGCGGCGCGTTGACAGGCGTATAGGAAAGGGAAGTGAATACGTAAGCGTTGTGAAGATCCGTTTTCGTTTTTGCCGTGTCGTCAAGCAGGGAAATTACATGATACTCCGCGCCGAAAGCATATTTGACTTCCTGCACAAAACCTTTGCGCATGCTTTCCTGGATCTGTTCGTATTTCTGCCCGGTTTCCTTGCTGATCGCACGCGATACATCCGAATTGCAATTGAACATTTTCGGATCCCAGGGAACCACCAGAATTCTTCCCTTTTTTGTATCCCTCGCCACCGGCTTTGTTTCGTCCGAACGTGTGGTCTGCGCCAGCGCGAACACCGGGAATAGCAAGGCAAGCAAAACGAGGCGAATCGACTTCGCGACGCTGCTTTTTAATACATACTTCCGGGTTGGGTTCATATTCTACTATCCATTTATCAACTCCAATGCCAAAGATTTAGTCATTAGGCATTAGTCATTAGGGGGTTTAAGAATATGTTTCTTAGAAAAGACTGCCATTCCCCTTACCACTCACCCCCCAAATGACTAATGTCTAATGACTATTGCCTAATTAAAAGCCCGGATTATATCGTTTCCATTGGCAAAAATTAGTAAGCCAAGCACGATGTACATGCCGATCGTCAAAGCGCGCTGCATGAATTTGTCGCTCACTTTTTTGCCTGTCACCATTTCCCAGAGCACAAAAAGTATGTAGCCGCCATCCAGCACCGGGATCGGGAGGAGATTCATGAACGCCAGGATCACAGACAATAAAGCCGTAATGTTCCAGAAGCTTTGCCAATCCCATTCGGAAGGGTAGATGCCGGCAATGGTGGCAAAGCCGCCCACCTTCGACGCGCCCTCTTTTGTAAAGAGCAGGCGGAATTGTTTGATGTAATCGCGGAGCGCTCCCCAGGTGCGGCCGGCGCCACGAGCCCAGGCTTCAAAGAAATTATATTCTACGCTTGTATAGTTGAGGTAATTCGTGTCGGACTTCGGAAAAATGCCGAGTTTCCCTTCGGAAGAAAGTTTTACGTCGATTGTATCTGCAATTCCATTCCTGAAAATTCCAAGCCGGATATTTTTGCTTTTATTCAGCTGGAGATGCCGTTGGAAGTGCTGGAAATAACCAAGGTTTTGTCCGTTAATAGAAACCAGGCTGTCTCCTTGCTGTAAATTCGCTTTATGAGCAGGCGATCCAGGCATCACGCTATCCACCACAAAAGGGAAAAGCGGACTGAAAAATCCTTTGATGTCGCCCTTCAGCACATCCTTTTCGAATTCAGAGCTGATCGGAACCTCCACGCGTTGCCCCTGCCTGTCAACTTCGATCACTTGTATTTGATCAAGGAGAATGCCGGCGCCGGCGCGATTCACATTTTCCTCTTCAACAGAGCGACCATCTACTGCAATAATTTTATCTCCGTCGCGCATTCCGGCTTCGAGCAGCAGGCTGTCGCAGGCGAGACCGTATTTCGCGTCCTTCAGCTTGAGGTATTTTTCCCCGTATGCGAACGACACCATGCTGTAAATAACAATGGCGAGGATAAAATTCATCAGGATCCCGCCGGCGAGAATGATGAGACGTTGCCAGGGTTTTTTCCCGCGGAATTCATGCGGTTCCGGCGCTTTGTTCAGCTTGTCATCGGGGTCGCCCATCATGCCGGCGATATCGACATAACCACCAAACGGAAACCACCCGATGCCGTATTCTGTGTCGCCTTTTTTCTTTTTGAAAAGGGAGAATTTTAAAATATTCGGGAATGGAAAAAGGAAATCGAAGAAGAGGTAAAACTTATCGACGCGCGCCTTGAACCAGCGGGCAGTGATGTAATGCCCGAATTCATGAAGAAGGATCAGTAACGAAAGGCTGAGGAAAAAAAGGGTGAATTTGATCAAAAGAAGTACGAATTACGAATGAAGTACGAATTACGAAATATGAATGAAGTACGAATTACGAATGATGAAGTGTGAATTTTCTGGCGGTGCAAAAATAGGTATTCTGGGTGGGATAATTAAGGGTGGGGAAGGGCAGGTGTTGGGGGTATGGAGGAAACGCAGGAATTTTCGAAAAATTAACAAAGATGAAAAGTCAAAAACTGAAAATGTGCTCTGTAAAGCACCCATTCTTCCGCATCTCAAAATGATTCCGGTCCAGCCGTGGCGGATTTTCGGGATCAATGCCCCAGGCCGAGCAGATCAGGTACCACGCGGCCGCGAACCGCTCTTCCGGTGTTTTGCTGAGCCAGTACGCCCTTGTGTTATCCGCTTCTTCGGGCGACTGTATCTTAAAGGCCGTCCGGTCAAGGCGCATTTCGTCCATAAGCGAATTTAAAGATATTCCCCGCAAGTGGCTGTCGGAGCGATAGACCGGGAAATATCGCGTTGAATTTATTTCCGCAAATTGAAAGTTTAACTTACGATATACGGATTTAATTTGTACCTTTACCCAATGATACAGCGGAAAATAGCCCTGCGTCTTAAGCAGCTCATGCGCCAGTTCCCGGCTGTCGGGATCATTGGTCCGCGCCAGTGCGGGAAAACTACGCTGGCCATGGAAGTGAAGAAACAGCTTGGCGATAAAGCCCTCTATTTTGACCTGGAAAATCCTGAAGACAACGCCCGGTTTCATGATCCCGCGCTCCTGCTCAAAGAACT
>DATDOQ010000118.1:0-3647 GCA_035293205.1 Bacteroidia bacterium | reverse complement strand
GATCGGTGAAAGAAATGCCGATGGTTTTGGCGGCTTCATTTGCGAGTGTAACATTCAGCCGGTTGATATACGAATCAGCGAGATGGTCGATTGAATTAATAGAAAAGTAATAATCATTGGCCCCCGCTTCACTCATAAGCATTTGTTTCAGCCGCGCAGGATCTGCCGTGATCAGCAGTGAAACCTGTGGAAACTCAATCCATTCGTTCAGGAGGAAATTGTTCCGGAAAGTTTGCCCGTCCAGAGTATAAAAAATTTCTCCTCCGTCAGCCTTTGAACTAAATTTAATATCGATGCGCGTGCCGTAAATGCTTTCTGATTTCAGGTTGACGCCGATGCTGTAAGGGGAGGATTTATAATGCTCGTTTGTTTTGATGTCACCCTGCGCGTAATAGCTGACCTGGAGAGGCATCTGCGCGAGCACACGGCGCAAAAAAACTTTTGAGCGGATCATTTCAACCGCGCTCGCCAGTTCATTCTGATCATCCAGCTCATAAATGTTCTGCACATTGAGCATTTTCGCTGTGTTATCGCTGTTGATCTGCATGATCGCGCTGGCCTGGTAATTCGCCTCGGAGTAGCGCAGGTATAGCCAGGCGCCTGCACCGGCGAGCACAAAAAATAAAATTACCCAGGCAATGGACTTTTTGGCAATGAAAAGAAAAAGCCCGAGCTCAAACTCACCGCTGAAATTAGTCAGCCGCTCCTTGTAGCGTTCGAACGTATCGTTCTTGTCGTTAAGCTGGGCCTGCAACATTCAGATCAGGGAAATCGTGTGACGAGCACATAGAGCGTGACAAAGCTGGAGATAAGGCTGAGGATGGGCGCGATCTCCTTCAGGATTTTTCCCGCCAGCTGTCGGCGCGGCTCCACAATAATGATATCGTTGGACTGAACAATGGTATTGCCTTGCAGGAGACCGGTGCTCAGCTTTGAAAGATTCAGGCGGTAAACTTTAAAAGGTTTGTCCGGATTATTTGTTTTACGGATCAGCTTAATGTTATACGCCTTTCCATTCCCGCTGATTCCACCCGCCAGCGCAAGTGCTTCAATAACGGTGGTGTTGTTATTCTGCAGCGGCACAACCTTCGCCATGCCTGGCTCCCCGGGATAGATGATGACACGCTTGTTCAGCACTTTTACAAGCACGAACGGACTGACATAAAATTCGGAATAACGCAGCTCAAGATGATCCTGCGCTTCCGCAATTGTCATTCCAATGAGGATCACCGAATCAAGGATCGGCAGCTTCACCATGCCGTTGTTATCGAGTGTGTATTCAAATCCCTGCCGGAACACAGCATTCGCCTGGTTACCGATCGTCGACGAGATAATGTCGATCATTTTAAACCCGTCATTGGCAAACAGGCGGAATTCAATGATATCATTGGCATTCAGCCGGTATTCCTTCGCGATGGTTGTGTCTTTTGACAACGTGTCAAACGGGTAATTCCGTCCGGCCACCAGCATGATGTTGGAATTGATAAGCTGACAGCTGTTGAGTGAGGCGAGCGCGGAAATGGCAACAAAAAACAGGATCCTGGGGAAGATGTTTATTTTCATAAGGGTGGTTTCCCGGGTAAGCTGAAAAACAAAAGTACGAAAAAAGCCCGGTAGCCGGAAATTGATGTTCGGTGATCAACCGGCAGGAATTCGTAAATAAAAAGAAGTTGAAGCATTTACTGTTTTTGCTTTCCTATTTTTACGATCGAGAATTTTAACATAAATGCCGGCTTCTGTCGGCTGAGTATCAAATATTGAACTGAACATTGCCAAAAATCCTGCGCATCATCAACCGGTTTAATCTCGGTGGCCCCACTTACAATGTGGCTTACCTGAGCCGGTTCCTGGCACCTGAGTTTGAGACCATGCTGGTTGGCGGCGCGAAAGATGAAACAGAAGGTTCTTCGGAATTTATTGTTGAGAACCTGGGATTAAAACCCGTGATCCTCCCGGAAATGAGGCGTGAAATTTCCCCGGTGCAGGACCTGAAAGCATATCATAAGATCAAATCCCTGATCCGGGAATTCAGGCCCGACATTGTTCACACGCATGCGTCGAAGGCAGGTGCTTTGGGCCGTATGGCGGCTGCATCCTGCAAGGTTCCTGTGATCGTGCATACTTTTCACGGACATGTTTTTCATTCTTATTTCGGGAAATATAAATCTGCATTTTACAAAACCGCGGAAAGGTATCTTGCCCGGAAATGCAATGCCATCATAGCCGTCAGTGAAAAACAAAAGCATGAGCTTGTAGTGGAACACAGAATCTGTGAAGCGGAAAAAGTGCATGTCATTCCACTGGGATTTGACCTCTCGCGTTTTCAGGAAGAGTCGGAAATGAAACGGCAGAAGTTTCGCTCCACCTGGCAACTGAGTGAAAAAGAGGTCGCCGTAGTTATCATCGGACGGCTTGTGCCGGTGAAAAATCACAGCCTGTTTCTCCGGGCATTGAAAAAAGTAATGGAAAAATCTGCGGTGCCTGTTCGTGGATTTATTATCGGCGATGGCGAAATGCGTCCTGCCATTGAAGCGGAAGCCATAGCGGTTGGATTTGATTTTACGAAAGGCAGCTACGCAGGAAAAAAAGCATTGACCTTCACTTCCTGGATAAAAGATGTGGATATCGCGCTTGCCGGCAGTGATGTTGTTTGCCTGAGCTCCTGGAATGAAGGCACGCCGGTAAGTTTGATCGAAGCCCAAGCCGCCGGAAAACCAATCGTCGCTACAAATGTGGGCGGCGTCACCAACGTGGTCATTCCCGGCGTAACAGGGTTGCTTAGCGATCCGGGCAATGAAGAAAAATTTGCAGAAAATTTATTGGCGCTTGTTGAAAATCCGGACCTGCGTCAGTCAATGGGAACAGCCGGCTGGCCGAATGTAGGTGAACGGTTTCATTACATGCGGCTGGTGAATGATACGGAAACACTTTATAAGCAATTGCTCATTCAGGCAAAATAGATATTCTGAAAGAAGGCAGGATGGATTTTATTTTTAAAGGGATTCGTGTATAATTTTTTGTGTCTTTTCTTCGTGCTATTTTTGGTGTCTTTGTGGCTGCCATCTTTGTGCTCTTGTTTGGATACGGATACTTTTTCAAAAGCAGAAATATAGCCACCAAGACACAAAGGCACTAAGATTTCACGAAGGATTCGTTTTTTAATTTTTAGTGCCTTCACTTCGTGCTATTTTTGGTGTCTTTGTGGCTGCCATCTTTGTGCTCTTGTTTGGATACGGATACTTTTTCAAAAGCAGAAATATAGCCACCAAGGCACAAAGGCACTAAGATTTCACGAAGGATTCGTTTTTTAATTTTTAGTGTCTTTTCTTCGTGCAATTTTTTGTGTCTTCGTGGCCACCATCTTTGTGCTCTTGTTTGGATACGGATACTTTTTCAAAAGCAGAAATATAGCCACCAAGACTCAAAGGCACCAAGGTTTCACGAATTGAGAAAATATTTTTTCCACCATGTCTGGAAGACTATCAACGCCCAGATACGGGCCACGCTGTCGCCGGGACTGGCAGAATGCATTTGTTTAAGAATGATTTTAATCGCGCTGTATTTGAAGATACCCTGCGTTCGGATGAATTTTTCATTGAGCAGTTCGTCGATCAATCCGCGTAATTCGCCTCGAAACCATTTTAACA
>DATDOQ010000117.1:0-4778 GCA_035293205.1 Bacteroidia bacterium | reverse complement strand
CCTGTAAGCTCTTCCCCTTTATAAATAATGCGCGGTTGACTCTGCTCAATGACCAGCACACACTTCTGGTGATCGATGACCAGGATTTCGTGGCCGCGTTGTTCACCGGACTCGACCAGCCGACGCGTCGAATAAAGGTTTGGGTTGCGGGAGAGAATAGCTATGCGCATTGATGGATTTACGAATTACAATGTACGATGTACAATTTAAAAAGTACGATGTGCTAATTAAAATTTTGCGAGGTGATCGTAATGCGCTTATTTGGTATCAACATTTTTATTCAGCATAATAATACCACGGAGACACGAAGACAAAGAGTTTTCAGACTTTCACTCTTATTCGAATATAATTTCTTCTTTCTCTGTGCCGCCGATAGCTATCGGCGCCTCTGTGGTTTTATATTTTATGGTTCTGAAACTTTCAAGTATGACTTTTTTGTTATTTGGAATTTGTTATTTGGAATTTGCTATTTATTTAAGGTGCTGAAGTAAAGATACATCAACCACGAATCGGTTTTTCAGCAAACGCCGGCCAATAAGCACTGGATATTTCATGGTTTTCCGGTCGGTGAGGGAAACAATGCTTTTGATAGTGCGGCTGCCGAGACGGATGCGGGTGCGAACGATGTAGCGCATTTCCTGTTCGCCCATGGAACTTTTGATGAGCTTCTGCTCGAATTTTTCAAAACAATGCTCGCGGTCCTGGTATTCAGGATGTGTTTCATCGAGCAGGCGGAAACAAAGAACACCTTTTTCAATTCTTACATGATGGCAATGCAACGCCGTTGTGTTTGCGCCGGTGTCAATTTTCGCGGTGAGACCGAACAAACCAAGATCAGGGAAATCGACGGTTTCGCGGCGACCGATGATGTGGATGGGGTGTGGTGAATGGGATTTTTTCTTCTTCACGGACAGCGGGCACTATCTGAAAGCTAATTAAATGAAAGTAATTTTAGCACGATATAGGGTACCATTTTGAGGGAATTGGCGGGCCGTTATATGATCCGGTTTGCGCATTTCCGAAATTAGAAATGAGCAGGCAGAAAAGAATTAATTTTTTCATGGATAATAATGGTTAGTGTGGTGCAATTATCTCGGAATACGTTTGATTGTCTGCCTGAAAGTTAATTATGTGAGACAAACTCATGTCCATCACAAGTGAAACAGAAGATGATGAGGTAGTTTCCATTTGGACAAGACGGCCGGTGAGATCATAAACCCGGATTAGTACATTTTCACCATGGAAGCAGGAAAGATCATACGTAATCCCATTCAATAATTGCGCAGTTTTCTTGGGTTTACACAAATTGCCTGGAACTTCAGCTATTGCCAGGTTGGCCATGCACATCGAAGGATTGCCGAAGATAAACGTATCATTAATGGTTTCGCAAATTATTACCGGAACACATGTATCCGGTGCAGTTGGCAAACCCAGAAGCGGATAAAAAGGTGTGCCATTAAAACCCGCATACTCGTACCAGCTGTATCCAAGGCAAGGAGTCGCAGGTTGAAATCCTATTATTTTAGCTATAGCGCCGTTCGCCATTGTGGCAGTTGCGATATAATTTGTTACAAATGTATCCGGAGATTGCTTAAAAATAATGTATCTTAAAAATGTATCGCCCAATTGCAGCGAGTAATCATATAGGATATGTTCTGTCGTATCCGCGCTTACCAATGAAGAATAACGAAACCATACACGGTTGCTGGTATCGGGCCGGATGAAAATTTCGATATTACCGGTGTCTGTAATACTGATGTCGTAAAAATCAGTGATGATGGCCGTCCATGTGATGCCATTGATCAGTGAATCAGGGCCGGTTTTATAAACCGTATTTGCTGTTGCGTTATAATCCTGGTGTAATACATACCACACCGCACCATCAAAAGGGAATTTTGGTAACTGCGCTGTACATGTCAGGCTCATGAACAAAATTGCTGTTATGAAATATTTTTTCATAAAAAATCAATAAGAGTGAGAAGTTACGGCAGTTGGCAGAATTTCTAATGTTATTCGATTGTTTGTCGATTATGTTCGACGCTTGGCCGAATTGCTTCGATGCTTTGCATCAAAATCAGAACGCCAAAAAATCCCAAACTCGCAATTTGAAGTTTGGGATTTGGAATTTTATTCGTTTGGAATTTCTCAGGTCAGTTTTTCCTTCCCCCGCCATTCCCGTTCCCGCTCAAATCCATCTGGCCAATGGCCATCATCTGTTTCATCGTGCGCTCCATACCTTCGGAAGATCCATCGAGGAAGAGCACATTTCCTTTTCCATGCTCCGCAAAACCCTTGACTGCTTCGGTCCACATGCTGAAGAGGATCAGCGACGCGTCGAGGTTGGAGTCCTGCATCATTTTGGCGGCGTGACTCATGCCCTTTGCAACTTCTTCGCGGAACAAAGCCACACCCTGTCCGCGCAACTGGGCCGCGTCTTTTTCAGCCTGCGCTGAAATTTTGATCGCGTTTCCTTCTGCTTCCGCCGCTTTTGTTTTGGTGATCAGCAATGCCTGACCTTCGTTTTCCGCTGCTGCCTTCAGGTTGTTTGATGCTACAACCTTGGCCATTGACCGCATCACTTCTTCGTCGAAGGTGATATCGTTCAGCTGGAGATCGATGAGATGATAGCCCCATTCTTCGAGCGTCTGGTCGAGGTTATCCTTTACCGCTTCCACGATGTCGCGGCGCAGGGAAAGCACTTCCGACTGTTTTTTCGTCGCCACAAAAGCGCGCACGGAACCTTCGATGGAACGAACCAGCGCCTGCATGAGGTTCTGATCGCTCACGAATTTGAATGCCACGTTTTTAATGGTGCCTTCGTCATGGTTGAAAACCGCGTAAAGCAGCATGGCCGTGAAATTCACATTTGCCTGGTCGATGGTCACTGCCTGGAAGCCCAGTTCTGCCGACCGGTTCTGGATCGAAATGCGTTTATAGATCCGCTCGATGTAAGGGATTTTCACGTTCAGTCCCGGGCGCAGGATCCGGTGGTATTTTCCGAATACGGTGGTTACGCCAACGGTCCCCTGCTGAATGGTTGCAAAGGAGAGCATGATTGTCAATAAGGCGATAGCGCCGATGATATAGAGTTCCATTGGTAAGAAAATTGGTTTGTAAATGGAAAGGTAGTAAAAAAGAGGAGCGCAAATGTGCTGATTTGCTGAAATGCTGATGTTGTGATGAAAATTTATCGCCGGACTAGATTATAGGGGGAGTTGCTAAATAGAAAAAGGAGACAGATTAATTGACTTTCATGTTATTATTCAGATCCATTCTATTGAAAAAAATAAATTCTGATAACCGCAGAGTTCCACAGAGTTTTTCGCAATGTGCCGATAGCTATCGGCACGCGGAGTTAGTGTTTATTAGCCACTTTTCTTAGACCATCTGTAAATTGTAGCGCATGATTAATGGAATTGGGGTCTGTTTTTTAACTTTCATTTCCATTTTCTTGTCCTTTCTCTGTGCGCCGATAGCTATCGGCACTCTGCGGTTTATTTTCTCAGCGGATCTCAGCGGTTAAATTTTTATTACTGGCAACGGTGAACAGTAACGACTTTTTATTTCCTGACTCCTGGCATTTGATTTTATTACGGCACTGCATTCCGATAGTGGCCAGTCTGTTAGGAAACAGTTTACCTGATCCGGACCGGTTCGTTTACCTTTGCGCATTGAAAAAAACAGATTACATCATTGCCGGGCATGGTATCGCCGGAAGTGTGCTGGCTTTGACGCTGCTGGATCGCGGGAAAAAAGTGTTAGTTATTGATAAGCCATCCATTTCCGCCAGTTCAAAGATCGCCGCCGGGATTTATAATCCTTTTAATTTCCGCTGGATGGTGAATACCTGGCGGTCAAGAGAAATTGCGCCATTTTCCGCGGGATTTTATACAAAGGCCGAATCTACGCTACAGGCGAAGTTTCATTTTCCCCGGTCGATCCTGAAAATTCTGATCAGCGAAAAGGACCGTCGCAACTGGGAAAGTGCCTGCGAAGAAAAAAGAAATCTTTTTGCCGACCCGGAATTATTTCAAAATGATTTTGACGGAAAGATCGCCGCGCCTTTTGGCATTGGCCGCGCAAGAGGAGGAGGAAACATTGATACCGGAGTATTTTTGCCGGCTGTCCGCGAAATGCTCCGGCAAAAGGATGCTTTACTGGAAGAAAAATTCCAAGGTGAAAAGCTGGCGGTTGATCCGGGCGGCGTGATTTATGATTCGCGGATTTCGGCTTCCATGCTGATCAACTGCTGTGGTTATGCTGCGCTCCGGGATAAATATTTCGATTCACTTCCCCTGCATCCCGTGAAAGGGCAGGTGCTGCAGGTGCGCATTCCCGGTCTTCATTCAGAAGCGATCCTGAACCGCGGGGTTTACCTACTCCCTCTTTCCGGCGAAGAATTTATCTGCGGCGCCACCTATGAACAAGGCATTGCCGATGAGGACTGCACGGAAGAAGCGCGCGAAGACCTGATCAGCAAATTGAAAAAGTTTGTTACGGCTGAAATTAAAGTGGTACGCCAGTTTGCCGGTATTCGTCCAGCGGTTATTGACCGCCGCCCAATCGCAGGTCGTCACCCGGAATTTCCACAGCTCGCCGTGCTGAACGGATTCGGCAGCAAAGCGGTTCTTCTCGCACCCTGGCTGGCAGATAAATTGGTTGAGCATTTGGAAAATGGAGCAGCGTTGCCGGCGGAGGTTGATGTGGCACGTTTTAGCAATGCGCAATAGTGCAATCGGCAATGCGTAATTGAGCAATCGGCTGCCTGCTTTTTCATG
>DATDOQ010000116.1:0-5977 GCA_035293205.1 Bacteroidia bacterium | reverse complement strand
GCATGCGCTGTCAACGGCGTGGCAATTGAGCTGAACGCGCATCCGCACCGGCTCGATATCGACTGGCGCTGGATTCCTTATTGCATGGAGAAAGGAGTTTTGATCTCAATCAACCCGGACGCGCATGATGTGGATAGTCTTGCTGATATTCATTGGGGGATTGCGGCGGCGAGGAAAGGGATGCTGACAAAAGAGTTTTGCCTGAATACGAAAAACCTGAAAGAAATTACGGAATGGTTCCGGAAGAAAAATTCGCGGATGGCATGAGTTGAATTGTGAATTAAATGCACCGAAAGGAACATAACTAGCCCCTTCCATGAACTTTTTATAACCACGGAGGCACAGAGACACGGATTTTTTACATTATGTTCATCTGTGTCTTAGTGCCCTGGTTCAGAAAGAAGAATCCGCGGATGGCGTGAGTCCTCCTGCGCTAAGCTCCGGCGGACAAGTGACATTGTGAATTAAATGCACCAACAGTCACTTTCTTAGCCCCGATGGGAGCGAAAAGTCCGGCCTTACAAAATGCGCCCTTCGCCCTTCGCCCTTCGATAAACTCAGGGCTCGGCTCAGGGAACGCTCACTCAAGGGCCGGACTTGCAGCGTACAGCGGGACAGGTGGTTATTTGATGCGCTGTACTCACCGCTCCTTATTTTAACGCATAACATTTGCAATTCAAGTGTATTTAAGCCTCAAATGCCTGTTAAAATTCTGATTCACCCATTGAGCTTTCCTCTGCAGTGCTTATATTCGCTTAAATGGCATTGATCAATTCCATCGCGTCGTGGCTGATGGTGAAGCGGCTTCACCAGATCGAGCTTTTCCGGAAATATCCGCATGAGGTGCAGAACGAGTGGTTTGGCAAACTGATCGGATCGGGACGCGAAACGGAATTCGGGAAAAATTATGGCTTTGATGGCATCACCAACCCGGAACAGTTCCGCCGCGAAGTGCCGCTGCAAAGTTATGATTCGCTGCGTCCTTGGATTGAACGGTTGCGACGCGGTGAGCAGCACCTGCTCTGGCCCACAGATGTCAAGTGGTTTGCGAAATCATCGGGGACCACCGGCGCTAAAAGCAAATATATTCCTGTGACCGAAGAGTCGCTGAACGATTGCCATTACAAGGGCGGCAAGGACATGGTGACGCTTTACTGCAGCAATTATCCCGCGCACCAGCTTTTTACCGGGAAAAACCTGGCGCTTGGCGGAAGTCACGAAACGCATATTTACGATTACCACGAATCTTACACCGGCGATGTTTCCGCGATCATCATCCAGAATCTTCCATTGTGGGCGGAAATGTTTCGCGCGCCGAGCGTGGAGATAGCGTTGATGAGCAACTGGGAAGAAAAACTGGATAAGATGGCGCGATCGACCATGGGAGAAAACGTGGTGAGCCTTGCGGGCATTCCATCGTGGATGATCATTTTGCTCCGGCGCATTCTCGATATTACCGGGAAAAAAAATATACTGGAAGTATGGCCGGCGCTTGAAATTTATTTTCACGGCGGCGTCAGCTTCTCGCCTTACCGGCAGCAGATGAAAGAAATCATTGGTGGTGAGATCAACACCCTCGAGCTCTACAATGCGTCGGAAGGATTTTTCGGCATCGAGGACGAGCCGGGTTCCGGTGAATTGCTGCTCATGCTCGACTATGGGATCTATTATGAATTTCTGCCCGCTTCTGAATGGAATAAAAAAGACGGTAAAACCATTTCGCTCGACCAGGTGGAAACCGGCAAGCCCTACGCGCTGATCATTTCGACCACCGGCGGTTTGTGGCGGTATGATACAGGCGATACGATCGAATTTACGAACCTCCTGCCCTACCGTTTTAAAATTGCCGGTCGCACCAAACATTTCATCAATGTTTTCGGTGAAGAAGTGATGATCGCGAACGCCGAAAAAGCGCTGCAGGTGGCCTGCGAAAAAACAGGCGCAACGGTGCATGAATTTACTGCGGCGCCGGTTTTCATGAACAGCCACGGACAAAAAGGCGCGCATGAATGGCTGATCGAATTCGCGAAAGCGCCTGAAGACCTGAACTATTTTGCCGAGCTGCTCGATAACGCGCTGAAGGCGATCAATTCCGATTACGAGGCAAAGCGCTACAATAATTATGTGCTGCATCCGCCACTGGTCAGCCAGGTTCCGGGCGGAACATTTTACCGCTGGCTGAAATCGAAAGAGAAATTAGGCGGACAGCATAAAGTGCTGCGGTTGTCCAACGAAAGAAAATACCTCGAAGAAATTCTTGCGCTGGCGCACGAAAAAATGGCAACTGAGCCCGGTTTTTAAAATACATTTGAACATGCACTTTTTTTCTTTCCGCCTGGTTGCACTTTTTATTTTTTGCTTTTTTGCTGCCGGCTTCAGACCCGATCTTAAACCATTGCTTTCCTGCACGATTCAAACCGGCGCCGGTCATCTGCTGACGGACAATCTGGGAAACGCCTACATGATCCAGGCAGAAACCATTGCCAAATTTTTGCCGAACTGCAGCTTTTTCCGCGCATACAGCAATAAAACTTTCGGCGCCATCACTTCGGCCGACGCCACCAACCCGCTGCGCATCGTTTTGTTTTACCGCGATTTCAACCGGGTGGTTTTCCTCGACGACATGATGAGCCAGAACGGCGACCCGGTGGAGCTAGAGACATTCGGGTTTCCCACCGCCACGCTCGTATGCTCCTCGCGCGATAATGGCCTGTGGATCTTTGAGCGGCAGAACAACGAGCTGATCCGCCTGAACCGCAACATGCAGATCGAACAGCGTACCGGCAATCTGGCGCAGATCATCGACACCACGCTCCAGCCGAATTTCCTGATTGAAAAGGACACGAAATTATTCCTGAACAACCCGGTGAGCGGGGTGCTCGTATTCGATCTGTTCGGAACGTATTCGAAAACCATCCCGGTGAAAGGAATCCGCGCGCTCCAGGTGATCGACGACAATGTTGTGTATTATAACAACCATCGTTTATTGATGTGGGATATGCTAACGAACGAAGAAAGTCTGTTGCAAACAGGAGACACCATCGCCCTGGATATGCGGATTGAAAAGGAAAAGTTATTTATGATGCGGAAGGATGAGGTGCGGACGTATACGTATTGAAAAAATTACGAAATACGAAATAATGAAAAGTACGAATACGAAAGATTGAATGATTGAAAATTGAAAATTGAAAGATTGAAGATTGAAAGATTGAAAATTGAAAGATTGTGGTGAAGTTTATTAGATCAAATAATAATTGCATTTTCCCACGCACGCGCAAACATAATTTCTAATGTAAAAATACTCTGTGACCTCTGTGCATACCTCCTTTTTACCTCTGTGGTTCTTTTTAAAAATGTTGCCAAAGCGCTAATTTTTGCCACGCACGCAAATATAACTTCAACCGGAAATACCCTCTGTTATTGAAGATTGCAAATTGCTCAAGCCATTCGCGCGGCTAAATCGATGAGACGATTCGAATAACCGGCCTCATTATCGTACCAACCGAGCAGCTTTACCATATTGCCGACCACCGAAGTGAATTCCGCGTCGTACACGCAGCTATGCGGATTGCCGATGACATCAACGGAAACAATCGGATCTTCCGTGTATTCAAGAATGCCTTTTAAATTTCCGCCGGCCGCTTTTTTAAATGCAGCATTAATTTCCTGCACGGTGGGGACAGTTTTCATTACACAGGTCAGATCGGTGAGCGAACCGTTTGGAACAGGCACGCGGATGCCGCAGCCGCCGAGATGTCCGTCGAGATGTGGGAAAATGCGTGTGATGGCTTTTGCAGCGCCCGTGGAAGTCGGTATCATGGAAACCGCCGCCGCTCTCGCCCTTCGCAGATCGCTGTGCGGCGCATCCTGCAGTCGCTGGTCGCTGGTGTAGGAATGTATGGTGGTAATATAACCATCCGTAATTCCCCAGTTATCGTCGAGCACTTTCACCATCGGCGCGGCGCAGTTGGTAGTGCAGGACGCGTTGGAAACAATGGTGTCTGTTTTAGTCAGAATGGAATCATTCACACCGAGCACCACCGATTTGATGTCATTGTTATTCGCTGGCGCGGAAAGCACCACTTTTTTTGCGCCCGCCGTTATATGCTGCGACGCAGAAGCGCGGTCAAGAAATTTGCCGGTGGATTCAATCACAATATCTGTATTGTAAGCGCCCCATTTTAAACCCGCGGGATCTTTTTCGCGCGTGACGGGAATTGTTTTTCCATTGATGATAATCGCGTTTTCTTCAGCGCGGATCTCACCCTTGAATTTCCCGTGGATGGAATCGTATTTAAAAAGATGCGCGAGCGTGCGGCTGTCGGTAAGGTCGTTGATGGCCACGATCTCCATGTTTTTCCGTTCCAGCAATACGCGCAGGCTCATCCGCCCGATACGTCCAAATCCATTGATAGCAATCCGAATAGCGCTCATAAATATTTTTTTGGTAGGCCAAAGTTACTATTTCGCTCCAGAAGCAGGACGCAAAACGATTTGGAGGTTGATGATTTGGAGCGGTGAGTAAGGTGCATTTAATGACCACCTGTCCCGCTGTACGCTGCAAGTCCGGCCTTTCAAAATGCGCCGAAGAGTCTAAGACCAGAAATGAAGCCCGGACTCTGAGTCCTGAGCTTGTCGAAGGATCGAAGAGCCGGACTTTCCGCTACCATCGGGGCTAAGAATCACCGTCCGTAGCATCAAATAAACTTCTGAGGAAAATTTTATTTTATTCCGGGGCTTTTACAAAACGCATGTTTAATATTTTTTCTCCACCGGAAATTTCCAAAAAATAAATCCCTGCCGGCAATCCGCTGGTCGTTAGAATTACCTCGTTATTCATAATCTCCCAGGGCAGGAACAAAATCTTCCGCCCGGAAATATCAAAAACACGCACCGACTTCGCCGTAAAATCCGCCGGCAACTCAATTTTTACAAAATCAATGGCGGGGTTTGGAAAAACAGAAAAGTCATTGGCAAAAACGTTTTCCGCAAGTCCCGTCACCAGGTTTCTTTTTAATACAAGTCCGCCGGTGCCGGCTGCGTAAACATAATTATTCGTAATACCGATATCGTTTAGATAAGCGGTCGCCGGCCGGTCCAGCTGCCAGGTCATACCGCCATCCGCAGTCCGGTAAATACTCCCGCTATCACTCACCACAAAACCAATATCCGCGTTGTAAAAGCTGAACCGCACAATGTTTCCCGGCGTAAACAAAACAGTATCCCATGAAACGCCGCCATCGTTTGTCCGGATAATTTTGGCCGGCAACGACCATGGATTATAGGCCGCAAATCCCGTATCCGCGCTTACAAACTGCACCTGTGTTATCCATGAATTCCATTCGTTGAGATTCGTGATCACATTCCACGTTGCACCGGCGTCGGTTGATTTTGCGATCACACCACGGTAAGCGAATGTGCCATCAAAGCCGCCTATATATCCTGTCTGCCCGTCCGGGAAATCAAGCGTGTTGAAATAATCGTAGCCGAACATCACCGTGTCCCAGGTGAGGCCACCATCGGTTGTAACATAAAATTCCGGCGATGAACTCAGAAATACGCCGTTGAACGTATTGGCAAATTTCACTTCTCCCGGCGAACCCACAAAATTTGCCGGTGTAATGTCCACCCAGTTCAGACCAGCATTCACCGTTCTTTTCACAACCGGCCCAAGTGAGTCGTAGCCCGAGAAGAAACCCTCCATATTGTTCATGAAATAAATGCTGTTGTACTGCCCCATTTGCGGAACATGGACACTGTCGAACGAAGCGCCGCCATCAAACGTGCGGTAAATACGCGAGCTGGTGATATAACCGGTATCATTCGAAGGAAAAGAAAGATGCGAAAAAGTGCCGGTTGTGTTTGGATTCAACACGGTCCATTGGGCGTGTACAGGAATTATTACCGCGCTGGCAGATATTAATAGGAGTATGTGCTTTTTCATCAGCAAAGTTTTACAGACAAGTTACCGTATTTT
>DATDOQ010000115.1:0-4461 GCA_035293205.1 Bacteroidia bacterium | reverse complement strand
GCTGATCAGCGATATCCTGCGCGGAAGGATAAATGTCGAACGCAACATATTCCATACTCCGTGTCGCATTCGCCTGCTTGAATTTCCATTGATGCGAAACATAATATTCTTTCATTTCTTCGTCCGTCACCTTCACGGTTGAATCAGGAATTTCCGTGAATTTTTTGACGATATATTTGAAATTATATTTTGTGTTTTCGTCTGCATATTCGCGTTTGGCCTGGGCACTGGTCACATAAAATCCCTTGCGGAGCAGCGTGTTGTATTTTTCTTTAATAAGCGTTTTGCGCAATGCGTCTTCGATCTGCGCCCATTGCTCTTCCACTTTCGGCTCCATTTTTTTGACAAAATCACGTATCTTCTCCCCGCTGAGGCTGCCATCCGGACCTGCAAACTGCTGGGCTATTTGTCCTGTCTGCGGATCCTGGAAATAAGCGTTCATGTGCGGAGATGGACGATCGCCGTACATCTGTTCTGCAAGCTCATTGTCGGTAAGTGAAATTCCCACTTTCTTCCATTCCGGCTCGTACACATGTTCGTCGATCTTCTCCATCCAGAAAGATTCAGAAAGCTGCTGCTGTTCTTCTTCGCTGAGTGTGCGCTTTTGATCGATTTCAATTTTATCTACGCGTCTTTGAAATTCTTTTAATGTGATGGTGTTGCCGTTGATCTCACCCAGGTCAGAGGATTGCTGGCCGCCAAAAATATTCTGGGCGCTGAACAGGTCAGTTAAAACAAAGGAAAGCAGGGCAAGAAAGATAATGCCGACAAGAAGTCCGACACGGTTACGAATGCGGGAAAGTATGGTCATGAAAGTGGTTAATTGAAATGGGGCACGAATATACAAAAAAGGCTTTTTCCCGGTGGAGTCTGTAAGCGATGATTGTTGTTAAATTCTATAAAGCGGGTGGCTTAAAAAAGTATTAGATAGAAGAGATAGAAAGGGATTTTTAAAATTACTGTAAACCAATGGCTTACGAAATAGTTATCATACAATAGAAAAGGATGGTTAGCCCTGTCTCGGTGGTTGTTGTTTTTCCGCGCGTTCCACATGCCGGTTAAAACGGCGGCGGAGCGAGTACATCAAACCGGCAACCGCGGTCATGATCATTCCAAAAACACCATTGTCAGAATTGCCAACAGCAAAATAAAATACCGTAACGCCGATGCATAGGATGGTGATAACGGCCCAGACATATTCGGAAAAACGGAGATATTTTTTCATAACGCGAAAGTTAAAACTTATATGTGGGACCAAAATGGGCTGCCGCATCAAGCAGTGAAACATTATTCATTCAAAAGGAATGATCCGGTGATGTTCTTGATCGTGTAATTCTCCAGCATATCGTCCGCTTCGAGTCCGGTTCCCATGATCACCTGGTCGGCGGTTGTAATGGTGACAAATGCATCGGTGAAAATTCTTCGCGATGTGCCGTCCCAGTTCAGATGATCAGTATTTAATTTTTTGCCTTCCACGCTCAGCAATTCAACGTTGCCGCGCGCTTCCATGGTTTGCTCCCTGTCGCGACGCACCGCATGATCCGCGCTCAGGTAACTGTCGATTTTTCCTTCCGAATCAAAGAATTCAACTTTTACGCCAATGGGCATCACCGTGTATGGCTTGCTCCCGCCGAATTCATCAACCCTCGGAGCTTTCAGGTGGATCTTCAATTTAGCGGAATCCGAATAAAGAAGATCAACATCCCGCGCGGTTTGCATGGGAAGCTGCTGCATCCCAGTCATGGATTTCACCGTTTCCGGATCGTTCACGCACGAATCGAATGAAACTGAAACCGCGACCACAAAAAGAAAACGAAAGATCATTTTAGAAAATTACGAAGAAGAAGAAATTTTCACCCAATTCCGCCGCACGTATTTAATAAAAATTGTGATCCGGTACTAATTCACTCCTCCCTCGTCCGCCGAAGCTTCAGCGTAGGCGGGTCTCCCTCGTCCGCCGAAGCTTCAACGTAGGCGGATCCTTCACTCACTGATACTTATACCGCTGGAACCACCGGTCATTGATCGATATGCCCACGGTAACACGTATGAAATCTTCCCGGATGAGCTGATTGGCTGTGGTGCCTCTGAATCCATATTCGAATGAAAGTGTCCCCCGCGAAACCGGCTCGAATTGTTTTGGACGGGTGGGTAGCTGGAAGGAAAATGAAAGTACGCCGGAAGTTTCCGTCAATTGCGTGCCTTTAATTTCAAGATAGGTCTTATAATAACGCGCGCCAATCCGGTATTGCGTTACCCCGAAAAATTTGCCGGTTCCCATCGCTTTCGGCTGATACTGGATTCCGCCCGTGATCCGCATCGAATTTTTAAGACCTAAATTTTCTCCCCCGAACGCGGATTGTTTCCATAGCTGAGTCATCCAGTCGGCCTGTAACATCCATTTATTATCTTTTTTCAGCGACACGCCGAATCCAACCATTGCGGGAAGCGTGAGACGTGTGGGGATTTCGCTGTAGATCGCAATGGTGTCCCGTATGTTCTCACGTGTTCCAACCTGTTTGTAAGTGGCCGCAAGCAGGTCTGAGTAAGCATTCACATCCGTCGGCAATGAAAATGTTAGTCCGTAAGTAATTCGCACACCCGGTTTTTTCACCCAGAGATCGGCGGTGTCGGTGCCGCTTTTTGTTCTGTAAACAAATTCACCTTTGAACCAGCTTTTGGACAGCACGGTTGAATCCGCCATGCTGACGTATTCCGGGTTAAGCGATTTCCGCGCGCGAAACGTATATTGAATTCCGTAATTGAGGTAAAAATCGCGCAGTGTGGTTGATTTGGAAATTTTTGTGTTGAACGTATTCAGCGAATCCGGAAATACATCGCGACGCACATTGGAAAGCGTACCGAAAAGCCACGAACTATTGACGCCTACTGAAATATTTGCGAGCGCATTTTTCCCCCGCAGCTTTTTTTGAATGGCGAGGGTGTCTTTGGCCAGGCGCAAACGATCGTATTGGGCCGAAAGCAAAAATTTACGCGGCGCACCGGCAAAAGGACGAAATGCATTGCTGAGGAAAGCCTGGTTGATCCCGCCCGATCCTTCATATTTATAAGTCACCGGCCCGATGCCCACCGGCTCATCCGAGGTGCTCACATTGTAGCCGACCTGCGAATAAGGAACCATTCCAAATCCCAATCCCCACCATTTTGTAACCGGGAATGCAAGCGCGAAATGATCCAGCGTGGTCCGGTTGAATGTTCCGGTTTCAGTTGCATTCCTCAACTTTACCGTATTGGACACCATCCCGATTTCATAGGAGATGATGCCATGCGAAGTGAATGCAGCCGGATTCTGAAGATTGATATATTGTGGAATCAGGGAGTCATTGCGCATACCGATCCCGCCGCCAGCCATCGCAGTATTTATTAATCCGCCGTTCGATTGGAAATCACCGATCCCGAAACGGGAATAAGGAGAAACAGTTAAAATTGATGCAGAGTTCTGCGCGTGCACAGCAAATCCGCTCAGCATCAGCACTGCAACCGGCAGTAATAGCTGCAGGGATTTAAAGCAAATTATTCGCCGCATGATATTCTAAAATACTATTCAATCCTTCTGTGACCAGGTTGGGGCGTGCAAAGATGCCATTTTTCACGCCTTCCGCCAAAAAGACCCCGTCGCCGCCGCCAATGACCGGTTCAAGGCCTGGAAATGCTTTCGAATAACGCGCGATCATTCCTTCGATCTCGGCGCAAGCGGCATGATAAGTTCCGGAACGAAGTGAAGTTTCAGTTGTTGTCCCGGTAAGCGGATTGTTCCCTTCTAATTTTGCCAATGGCAGCTTGCCCGTAAAAGTGTGCATGGCACGCAGGCGCATGTTTAATCCCGGAGCAATGGCGCCACCAAGGAATTCGCCTTTTTTATTAACGATGTTATACGTGATGCAAGTTCCCGCCACTATGGCAAGGACGTTTGTGTTCGGAAATAGTTGCCATGCCCCGCATGCTGCAGCGATACGGTCGTAACCGAGTGTAGCCGGTGATTCATACCTGTTTTTAACCGGCATCGCTGTGAATTCGTCGAGCTTAATCAATGGAAATTTTGCCTGCAAATCGGTTTCGAGGTGATGTGGATAATCAACCACAGCTGCGAGAATGCAGGCCAGTATCTCTCGTCCGCGCACAAACTGTAGCACTTCTTCAGGGTCCGGTTGCAGCAGAAACTCCTGGACCGCAAGCCCTTCATTGTCGAATATGGCGGCTTTCAGCGAGGTGTTTCCAAAATCAAGTACAAGATTTCCTGCCATGTCTTACAAAGTTACTCGATTAAGACGGAAAGGAAGGCAGCGGAAATGGTTGACTTTGTTGGTTTGCAATTTGCTAGGATATAAAAAAAGCGCTCCTGTTGAAGCGCTTTTACTGTGTGGTTCGGGGCGGAATTGAACCGCCGACACGCAGATTTTCAGTCTGCTGCTCTACCAACTGAGCTACCGAACCCCAACC
>DATDOQ010000114.1:0-4831 GCA_035293205.1 Bacteroidia bacterium | reverse complement strand
CTTGATCGCAGTGATGGTTTCGTTTGCAAGAGCGATTGTTATTCCCGTTTTATTTGCGCTCCTCTTCGGCGTGGTTCTCCGCCCCGTGGAAAAGTTTTTTACGAAACGCCTGCGAATTCCGCGTGTGATCTCGATCCTGCTCACTGTAATAATTTTACTCCTTATTATCGGAACAGTTCTTTCGCTCGCCGTTTACGAAGTGACCCGGTTCCTCGACGATTTGCCTGCGCTGAAAAAAAATATCAGCCTCCAGTTTGAAAATGTGCGGTTATGGGTTATGAACAACCTTGATATCAATTACAGCCGGCAGGATAAATACATCGTTTCCGCAACCGAACAAACCATGAATCCCGGTAAGATCATGGAACGCACCAAAGAAACGCTCACGGGAATTTTTACATCCGTTATTGTCATCCCTGTGCTGATGTTTCTTGTGATGTATTACCGGGTGTTGTTTCTCGATTTTTTTATGAATGCATTTGGAGAAAAAAACCGCAACCTGATGACAAATATCCTGATGGATTCGAAGGAAGCCTTGCAGAAATATGTAGGCGGGCTTTTCCTCGAAATGATTTGCGTAACCATTCTTCAAACGCTTACCATGTATTTTATCGGCGTGGAATATCCGCTCTTCATTGGTCTTATCACCGGCGCGCTCAACCTGATACCCTATCTCGGCATATTAATCGCGTCTGCCATCGCTATCCTGATTGGTTTTGCATCCGGCAGCGACCTTACGCAGATCGTATACATGATTTTGGGATTCATGGGCGTTCAGTTCATTGATAATAACATTCTGCTGCCCAATCTTGTCAGTGGACGCGTTAGCATTAACGCGTTTTTCTCGATCGTAGGCGTGATCAGCGGCGGGATCATTTGCGGCATTCCGGGAATGTTTCTCTCGATCCCGCTGATGGCGCTGATTAAAGTAATTTTGGACAATATTGACGGGCTGCAGAACTGGGGCAAGCTGATGGGCGACCACCTGCCAAAAACCGTGCGCTGGCGACGGCTGCGCTTCCCGAAAATTGACTAAGAGCCTTTCTTCCGGCCCGAAGATGTGGGGAACATCGTGAAATTAAATTTCACCTCGCTCGAATTATTATGAGAATCCTTGCTCGTATAACCTGTGAGCAGTCCATTGGAATAAAAAAACTCAGTCGTCTGTGTATAGCTGACGTTCCCCCCTGACTGGTTGACTTTCGTCCACCGGACCATGTTTCCAAAATTATCGTAGCTGTAGGATTGTGTGGTTATCCACCTCCGCAGAATATCTGTAGTTTTGGTTTCAATGATCCGGTTCAGAAAATCATACTTTATAAAATAAATAACCGTATCACTTCCCAGCCGGGATAATTTCACGAGGTTCCCTTTTTCATCGTAACTGTAATATTTCTGGCCGCCCATTTCTCCATCCGGCGTAATATCAATTTCTTCCCGGACCTTTCCATCCGGATTATAATTCAGGATCGTATAACCAAGCAGTGAACTATCCCCGCCGTAATTCATCCTTTTCTTCAGCAGCTTTTTCCGGTGATAATAGAAAATGGTGTATTCTTCCAGTTTCCTTGTGCTGTCGCAATGTTCCGCCTGGTAAAACGCTTCCCGGATTACCCTTCCTTTTTTATTATAAGAATATTCGATCGTTTTTCCGCAATAAAATACCTGCCTGAGCAGGCGGCCTTTTTTATTGTAAAACATTTTGTAACTGTCTTCTTCATCGAGATGCACCTCGCCATAAAAAAGACTATATACTTTACAATCTGTTAAACGACCTTCCTTATCATACTTATATAATTTCCGCGAATTATAAACCGAATCCTCCAGCAACCTGCCGTGACGGTCAAAGCGATAATAACTCACCGAAGTTTCTCCTTTTGACTCTTCTTTCTGAAAATTCCGGGTGATACGCTCGTAACGCTTCACATTTTTTGTTCCTGCCAGGGAGTCAAAATTGGCGGCCGGCCAATCCGGAAAAAGTTTCTGGGCAGATAAGGACACGGCCAGACAGCATATCGAAAACAAAAGCAGGCTGCGTTTTACCGGTCGCATGGAGATATTTTTTAGGGGAATAAAGATAACTGCGGCCCAACTGAATAAGAATATTTCTGAAGTTTCAAATAATGCTCTTTTTCAGCTTCCTTACCGCTCAACTGTCACATGGCGGAATTCCCTGATCTTTTTTGTGGAGCACCGTGTGGTGTATTCAATAACAACTACGTAAACATCGATCTGAACAACTTCGCCGTTGTAATTGCCGCTCCATGATTCGTTCATATCCATCGTTTCAAACAGCTTTTCACCCCAGCGGTTAAAAATCATCATGTGGAAATCTGTGATATCCTCCCCCTTCGCGTAAAAGAAATCGTTTTTCCCGTCGTGGTTTGGCGTAAAGCAGTTTGGAACATACAGACCGGTGCTGAATCCGCCATCAACATTGACCGTATCATTGATGATGCAATTGCCTGCATTCACAGTAACCCAATACGTACCTGCTTCATACACATTGATCACGCTGGTGGCCGCGCCTGTGGACCACAAATAAGATGCACCAGGTACATTCGGCGCGCTTAATTCCACATTCACATAGTCGCAAAGATTAATATCCGATCCAAGATTAACCGGGGCGATTGTCTGCAGCTGCATTGAATCCGATTCCTCACAGGTGCCATTGGAAACAAGCACGCCGTAAATCCCATTTCCATTCACTGTGATCAGCTGGCTACTGTCGCCTGTATTCCAGGAATAAATTCCGCCCGGATTTCCCGCATCCAGCAGCAGCGTTGCGCCCGGGCAAAGAAGCGTGTCCGGACCGATGTCAACGATTGGAATGGGTACAAATGTCACATTGATCGAATCCTGGTACTGGCAAGGTGGTGTTGTTACCGTAACGGTATATATGCCGGAGGCGTTTACATTGATCGTTTGCGAAGTGGCGCCGGTATTCCATTGGTAAGCGCTCCCCGGATTTCCCGCATCAAGCATAAGCGGTAGACCGGCGCATAAAATGGTGTCGCTTCCAAGATTAGGTGGAATCAGCAGCTGAAAGGTGATGCTATCGACATCGGCGCAAACTGCATTGCTTACAGTTACCCAATAAGTGCCGGAACTGCTAACCGTTATTGTTTGCGTAGTCGCTCCTGTGCTCCATAAATAAGCAGATCCCGGATTTCCGGCATCCAGCACAAGATTCGGATTCGTGCAAAATATGCTGTCGTTGCCAAGGTTTACAACAGGCGGAGCGATAACGGTAATAAAAAGCTGAACAGTATCCGACATGATGCAGCTCAGCGAATCAATTGCAACGAGGGTGACAACAAATATTCCGGCAGAATTGTAAAGGTGAGACGGGTTAGTGCTTGTATCGGGAGGACTTCCGTCGCCAAAATCCCAAATATAATTTTGCGCCCCAACAGATGTATTGAGAAAATTCATGTTGGTTCCAAGGCAAATCGTATCGGACGGAGAAGCCGACGCATTTGCACTAAAATTGATCAGGTCAAAATCCATTTTGATTACGGCAAGATTACAATTGGAGCTGCCATTGGTTGTTGACCATGCTCCTGGTGTGGTTGGGAAATTAGATTGACCCGGGCAGCCCGCGCAAACCGCCTGATAGATTACACCACGCTTGTCAAAACGGCTGGTTCCCCCATCCACATGCTCTTCCGATGGATTTGGCGCGCCGAAAAAAGTGGCGTACCATAATGAAGCCGCATCTTTTTTCAATACGAAAAAATAAAAATCGCAGCCGTCCGTGGTCGATTGAAAAGCATTTGAAGTTACAGGCAGACCAAATGTTGTTCCTGTGTTACCCCAGGGTATGCAGGCGCCGCCCCAGCCGGATGTATAAATATTTTCGCAGGTATCCACTAAAAAAGCGCAGGGTGAAATATTGGGAAGCAATGAGCCGGAGCCAAACACGGTCGAAAAGAAAGTGGAGGAAAGTGATGGATCCAGCTTATGAATAAACTGGCCGCTGTTCGGATTGGAATAAACGCCGGCAGTTACAGGGTAACTTCCCTGAGTCTGACCGAATAAATAAACGTTATTGCTCTGGTCAAGCTGAAGAAAATAAACCTGATCATAGAAACCCGTTCCGATAAAGCTTGAGGTTAAAATAAAAGAACCTGCCGGCTCAATCACGGTCGCAAACCCGTCGGCACTCCCGCCCTGGTAAGCGGGATGAATCGTACCCGGCGTTGCGGGAAAATCCGTGCTGGACGTTCCACCTGCAACATACACTGTATTGGTTGCATCGAGTTGAATGGAATAGGCAGCGTCGTTTGAAGACCCGCCGAGATAAGTGGACCAGATCATGCTTGTAAGGGTGCTGTTTATTTTAAAAACACATCCATCCTGTGTTCCGCCACCGAAAACGGTTTGTAATGCTCCGGCAGTAACAGGAAAATTTCCTGACTTGGTGCAGGAAGCGACGTAACAATTTCCTGCCTGATCCGTGATGATGTCGCTCCGTCCGTCGTCGCCGTAATTGAACTTCAGTGAGTCGCAGACATAAAAGTTCGCGTATAAATTAACGCCATCCTCCGCGCTCCCCCCAATGAAGGTTGAGCCAATCAGCGCGGTTCCGGCCGGATTGAATTTTGTAATAAAAATATCTGATGCGCCATTAATGGAATTATCATAAGCGCCTGCCGTTACCGGAAAATTTCCCGACCAGGTCCTGCCGATCACACATAGCTGATCGCTGTTGTCAACGACAATGCTTTGCGGCTGCTCATTGTCAATGCCGCCAAGATAAGTTGAGTAAATAAGCGCCGTGCCGGTTGTATTAAATTTAGTGATTGCGACATCAAACGGATAAAAATTG